>JAGHDR010000346.1 GCA_021159825.1 Deltaproteobacteria bacterium
GCGTTACCATACAACCGATCGGCATGCCTTCTCTCAATTTAAAGCCGGCGATGGATTTTCTGGCTTTGGTAACAACGGCCTTTTGGCCGGCAATCATACTGAGTTCATCGACACCGGCATCAAGGATTTTGATATTCTGGATCGCTTCACCCAAACCCATATTTAAAACAACCTTTTCGATTCGAGGTACCGCCATGATGCTCGGATATTTGAACTCCTCCATCAGGGCAGGCACCACTTCAGAATTATATTTTTCCTTCAATCGAGACAACGATTCACCCTCCAAGGTTTCAGGCTCTTTTTATTTGGACCTGTAAAACATTTGGTTAAATCAAAGCGCGGGAGACAAGGTTCCAAACACCGTGTAGCAATCAGCGAACCTGCCTACTTGTCAAGAGGCTCTCCGCACTTCTTACAAACACGTACCCTCGATCCATCCTCCAATACGTTCTTTCCGATACGTGTCGGCTCAGCGCATTTATCACAAACAAGCATCACATTTGAAATCTTGAGCGGTGCTTCTTTTTCAATAATGCCACCCTGCCCCGTCTGCGGGTTCGGCTTGGAATGCCTTTTGATCATGTTGATTTTTTCAACAATCAACTTTCCCTTCTCAACATCAACCTTCAAAACCGTGCCGATTTTTCCTTTTTCTTTTCCAACCAACACAATGATTTTGTCATTTTTTTTTATTCTTGGATGTTTTTTCCGCACGCCAATTACTCCTGCTTGAAAATTCCCATGTCCCGAAAAAAAAGGAAGCAACCGCTTTTTAAAGAACTTCCGGAGCCAAAGAAATAATTTTCATGAAGTTCTTGCCCCTCAATTCTCTTGCAACCGGTCCAAATATTCTCGTCCCGATAGGTTCGCTTTGCTCGTTGATTAAAACCGCGGAGTTATCATCAAATTTAATATGAGATCCATCAAGCCTGTTAATCTCCTTCGCTGTTCTGACAATGACCGCTTTGACCACGTCGCCCTTTTTTACTTTGGAGTTGGGCATCGCCTCCTTAACCGCCACGACGATAATATCGCCTACATACGCATATCGCCTTTTGGATCCACCCAAAACCTTTATACAGGAGACAACCTTGGCTCCGGAATTATCGGCTATTCTTAATCTCGTTTCAGTCTGTATCATCTGCTCAGCTCCGATGAATCAATATCACGTTTTATTAGTCCGCGATATTCCCCTTCTCAATAATATCAGCCACTGCCCATCTTTTTCGTTTACTGATGGGACGGCTTTCAACAATTCTCACTTTATCACCAATACCACAATTGTTCTGGGGATCGTGCGCCATATATTTGGAACGTTTCCGTAGGTACTTTCCATAGGTCGCATGTTTCGTTAACCGTTCAACCAGAACCAGAACGGTTTTATTTGCCTGATTACCCATAACCGTACCAACCAGTTTTCTTTGCTGTCCACGCTCTGCCATCATACCCTCATGTTATTTGCCCATCTTATTCCTTGGGGCCTGAAATTTCCATTTCCCTGATCACCGTCTTTACACGCGCCAAGTTCCTTTTTGTCTTCAGCAACATGGCCGTGTTCCCCAGCTGTCCAGTCGCCTTTTGAAACCGCAGGTTGAAAAGTTCCTGACTCGTCTCCCTTGCGCGCTCTTCAAGCTCCTCAACGCTCAGATCTCTAAGTTTACCGGCTTTCATGATTTTCAACCTCTCCTGCTCATGAATCTGGTGGCAAAGGGCAACTTGTGCCCTGCAAGACGAAACGCCTCGCCGGCCACTTCTTTCGAAACGCCTTCCAATTCATACAGGACGCGGCCAGGCTTAACCACCGCAACCCAACCGTCCGGTGCACCTTTACCCTTACCCATTCTGGTTTCAAGGGGTTTCTTCCCAATCGGTTTGTCTGGGAAAATCCTGATCCAAACTTTCCCGCCACGCTTCACATGCCGTGTTACCGCAATCCTGGCAGATTCAATCTGTTGGGAAGACATCAAACCGCACTCGGTTGCCTGCAATCCGAACTCGCCAAATTCGAGCGTACCACCACGCATTGCTTTTCCTTTTGTCCGGCCCTTCTGCCTTTTTCGATATTTGACTTTTTTTGGGCTAAGCATCGGCTCTTCCTACTTTCTGTTTCTTCTCAGGCAATATTTCACCCTTAAAAATCGTTACTTTTACGCCTATAACACCATAAGTTGTAAACGCTTGCGCAAATCCATAATCGATATCCGCCCGGATTGTGTGAAGCGGTACCCGACCTTCCCTGTACCATTCCCGCCGCGCCATCTCCGCACCGCCCAGCCTTCCGGCGCAAGCAATTTTTATACCCAAGGCGCCGAACCGCAATGCTGAGGTCACACTTTTTTTCATGGCCCGTCTGAATGCAACGCGCCGTTCAAGCTGAGTGGCGATATTTTCCGCAACCAACTGAGCATCAACCTCTGCTTTTCGCACTTCCTGAATATCGAGGATGACATCACGCTTGATCATTTTTTCAAGATCTTTTTTTGTTTTCTCAATTTCAACGCCTTTTTTCCCGATCACAATGCCCGGCCGCGCCGTATGCATTCTGATCCGAACTTTGTTCGCAGCTCTCTCGATCTCGATCTTTGACACACCGGCCTGATAAACGCGTTTCTTCAAGAATTTTCGAATCCTATAGTCTTCGTAGACAAAGGTGCTATACTCTCTTCCAGCAAACCACCTCGAATCCCAATCCCTGATGATTCCCAATCTAAAACTGATTGGATGAACTTTCTGTCCCAATATTCACCTCCAGTATGTTCAAAAGACCATCTTCTGGATAAACAATACCCAGCTCACGACTTTTCATCTAGAACAACGGTTAAATGGCTGGTTCTTTTAAGTATCTTAGTTGCCCGCCCCAAAGCTCTGGGACGCCACCTTTTCTGGGTCGGTCCTTCATCTGCATATATTTTTGATATGTAGAGATTATCCACATCCAAATCCGCATTTTCCTGCGCGTTGGCGACTGCGGAATCGACCAATTTTTTGAGGATTTTAGCACCTTTCTGAGGCGCAAAGGAGAGCAAACCAAGTGCGTCTCCGACCTTTTCTCCCCGAACCTGCGCCATCACCAAACGAACCTTTTGTGGAGAAACCCTCACAAACCTTGCAACTGCCTTGACTTCCATATTCCATTCTCACAAATCTTTCAATAACCCGTAGTCAGGTTTTTGAATTTTCTGGTTTCTAAAAGATTCAGTCTATCTTTTCAGGCCAGCACCATGGGGGATTAGCCCTTCAACTTGCTTTTCCTGTCCCCTGCATGGCTGTAAAAAGTACGTGTTGGTGCAAATTCCCCCAACTTGTGACCCACCATGTCCTCTGAAACAAACACGGGCAGAAATTTTCTACCATTATGCACCGCAAAGGTTAAGCCGACAAACTCAGGAAGCACAGTGGACCTGCGAGACCAGGTTTTAATGATCTTTCGACTCACCGTTTTCGTTGCTTCTTCGGCCTTCTTTATCAAATGCCCATCGACAAATGGCCCCTTCTTGAGAGATCTTGCCAAAGCACCTCCTCCTCTTCCCTGTTATCTATTCAAAACGGTTCAACAGAACTACCGAAAACCAACAAACCCTATTTAGTCCGGCGTTTAACAATAAATCTGTCACTGCTCTTACGAACTCTTGTTTTATATCCCTTCGTGGGTACCCCCCAGGGGGTAACCGGGTGGCGACCACCGGAAGATTTTCCCTCCCCGCCACCATGGGGATGGTCAACAGGGTTCATAGCAACGCCCCTCACATGGGGCCTCTTGCCCAGCCATCTTTTTCTGCCGGCTTTTCCAATGGATATTTTTTCATGTTCCAGATTGCCGACTTGACCAATAGTGGCTTTACAACCCAGTGGTATAAGCCGAACCTCACCGGAAGGCAGTTTGACCTGTGCGTATTTGCCCTCTTTGGCCATCAGTTGACAATAGCTACCGGCACCTCTTGCCATTTGTCCACCATGTCCGATGTTCATTTCAATGTTGTGGACATGTGTTCCCAAGGGTATCACCTTGAGAGGAAGTGCATTGCCGATGCGGATTTCAGATCCCTCTCCTGACACCAGCGTGTCACCGACAGAGAGATTCTTAGGGGAAAGGATATACCGCTTTTCCCCATCCACATAATGCAAAAGCGCAATATTGGCCGATCGATTGGGATCATATTCGATAAAAGCCACTTTGGCCGGAATACCATCTTTATCCCGTTTGAAATCGATGAGCCGATAGGCCCTTTTGTGACCGCCCCCCCTGTGCCTGGAAGTCATACGACCATTTGAATTTCGACCCCCCTTTTTATTCAGGGGCCTCAGAAGACTTTTTTCAGGCGTTTTCCGCGTTATGTCTTCGAACGTAGAAGTCGTTTGAAATCTCTTGCCGGGAGATGTGGGTTTGCTGGATTTAATGCCCATACTTTGCTCCGAATCCCAAGTTAAAAATTACCTATGTCTGTTTGTTCTTTACGCTTCTAGAAATTACGTGCCTTCGAAAAACTCGATGCTTTCGCCCGGAGCAAGCTGAACAATTGCTTTTTTCCAATGAGGTTTCCGGCCCACATGCTTTCCCATTCTCCTGCTCTTGCCGCGCATGTTCATTGTCCGCACATCCAATACTTTGGTCTTGAAAAGGGATTCAACGGCCCGCCGAATCTCAATCTTATTGGCCTGCCTATGCACCTTAAAGGAAACCTGGTTCACTTCCCCTTTTTGCAGACTGGCTTTTTCCGTAATGTGCGGCTCTTTGATCACTTGATAGATATCCATTACGAACCCAATGCCTCCTGTATCTTATCAACAGCCGGCCGCTCAAGAAAAAGGGTATCATATTTCAGGATGTCATAAACATTCAATCCCTCATATCGCATCACCTTTACCTTCGGCACGTTTTTGGACGATTTTTCCAGGTTCTCCGATTTGGCATTTGTCACAATCAGCGCTTTACGGATATCAAATTGATCCATGGCCTCAACAAAAGGTTTGGTTTTGATTTCGGGAAGAGCAAAATCATCTATGACAAACAGCTGGTCACACTGGACCTTGTCGGAAAGGGCCATGCGCAACGCGGATTTTTTAACTTTTTTATGGACCTTTTGATCGTATTTGCGCGGAGATGGACCAAAAGCCACACCGCCACCCTTTCTGGTGGGAGAAGAAGCCCTGCCGACTCTCGCCCTTCCAGTGCCTTTCTGTCGCCAAAGCTTGGCACTGGAGCTTTTTACGGCAGCTCTGTTCTTTACTGCCGCAGTACCCGACCTGCGCCCCGCCAGTTGTGCAACGACAACCTGATGAAGGACATGCTTCTTGATTGGAACTGAAAATACGTCTCCTTTCAGTTCCACCTCCGAGACTTTTTCTTTTTGTAAGTTATATACGTCCAAGACAGTCATTCGACGCCCCTGCCTGCATGATTTAGGTTTAAAAAACTAGAAGTTAACCGCTTAATATACAATGAGCGGATCAAAACAACCCGCCCATTCACAGTCTTGAATCTACAGAGCCCTAACAATTTCCAAAAGATTTCCCGGCGCACCGGGGACCGGTCCCCGAATCAGTAAAACGTCCATATCGGGTCTTATATCGACCACTTTCAAATTCTTGGTCGTTACATGGGTATAGCCCATCCTGCCGGGCATTTTTTTTCCCTTAATCACTTTGGCAGGCGTGGCGCTGTTTCCGATAGATCCGGGAACACGGTGGGAACGGGATCCATGCGTTTTCCGACCCCCGCTAAATCCCCACCGTTTAATGACGCCCGCAAATCCCCTGCCTTTGCTTCTTCCCCGAACGTGAACCGTATCACCAATGGAAAAGATATCGGACTTGATTTCCTGTCCCAATTCAAATGCGTTCACATCATCCACTCGCACCTCATTTAAATAAGAAAAGCATTTACCGCCGGACATCTCAAAATGCCCTTTCAGGGGTTTGTTGGTTTTTTTCTCATCTCTAGGCTCAAAACCGATCTGAATGGCATTGTAACCTTCTTTTTCAAGGGTCTTTTTCTGTGTCACGACACAGGGCCCTATTTTTACGACGGTAACCGGTTCGCTTTTTCCCCCTTCGAGGAAGAACCTTGTCATACCTATTTTCTTGCCAAAAAGCTTGTTAACCATAAGAATTCAACTCCAATATCACCGTCTACCGCTTCCGCAGCACCCACCCGTGAGCCATTGTAAAAAGGCGTTTAGGTTCTTCTCAAAACACATTCGCAGACTACAACTTGATCTCCACATCCACGCCAGCCGCCAAATCAAGCTTCATGAGGGAATCAACGGTCTGCTGTGTCGGTTCCAATATATCCATCACCCGCTTATGGGTTCTTATCTCAAATTGTTCACGGCTCTTTTTATTCACATGAGGTGACCTGAGCACGCAAAATTTATTGATCACTGTGGGCAATGGAATCGGTCCGGCCACCCTTGCGCCTGTCTCCTTGGCGGTATCGACGATTTCCAGAGCGGCGCGATCCAGTAATTTGTAATCATATGCCTTTAAGCGGATCCGGATTTTTTGATTGGTTAGCATGCCCCACTCCCTTATTCAATAATTTCGCTGATGACACCGGCCCCGACGGTCCGGCCACCCTCGCGAATGGCAAACCGCAATTCCTTCTCCATGGCAATGGGAGTGATCAGAACAACCTCCATGGACACATTATCCCCCGGCATCACCATTTCAACACCTTCCGGAAGCGTTGTAACACCCGTTACATCCGTTGTCCTGAAATAGAACTGCGGACGATATCCATTGAAGAACGGTGTATGCCGCCCGCCCTCTTCCTTCGTCAAAATATAGGCTTCCGCTTTGAACTTCGTATGGGGCGTAATGGATCCCGGTTTTGCAACCACCTGTCCACGTTCCACTTCATCCCGTTTGGTACCGCGAATCAGAACACCCACATTATCGCCCGCGATCCCTTGATCCAAAATCTTTCGGAACATCTCAACACCCGTGCAAACCGTTTTCATGGTGTCCTTGATCCCGACGATCTCAACATCATCGCCCACCTTCACAATGCCTCGCTCCACACGACCCGTCACAACCGTGCCCCGACCTGAAATGCTGAATACATCTTCGATGGGCATCAGAAACGGTTTTTCCGTATCACGGACCGGTTCGGGGATATATTCATCGATGGCATCCATCAATTCAAATATCGGTTTCGCCTCTTCAGAATCCGAATCATCGCTTTCAAGGGCCTTTAGGGCGCTTCCTTTGATAATCGGGATATCATCCCCCGGAAATTCGTACTTGCTCAACAGCTCGCGCAGCTCAAGCTCCACCAGTTCAATGAGCTCTTCGTCATCCACCATATCGCATTTATTGAGGAACACCACAATACTGGGAACACCCACCTGCCGCGCCAGCAATATGTGCTCGCGGGTCTGGGGCATAGGGCCGTCGTCGGCGCCCACTACCAGGATGGCGCCATCCATCTGGGCCGCCCCCGTAATCATATTCTTGATGTAATCCGCATGGCCCGGGCAGTCCACATGGGCATAATGGCGGTTGTCGGTCTCGTACTCAACGTGGGCCGTCGCAATGGTAATTCCCCTGGCTTTTTCCTCCGGCGCTTTATCGATCTGATCGAAAGGAACATAATCCGCCATGCCCTTCTTTTCCAGATGCTTCGTGATCGCCGCGGTCAAGGTCGTTTTGCCATGATCGATATGGCCGATGGTTCCCACGTTCAAATGCGGCTTCGTCCTCTCAAATTTCGCTTTGGCCATTTTTTGTGCCCTCCTGGGTGATAGTAAGTCAACGCTCGAACTGCAACGACTCCTTTGATTATATGACGACGCTAACTGCCACCAATTAGTTATTCAGTTACCAGCGATAATGGGCAAAGGCCTTATTTGCCTCAGCCATCCGGTGGGTATCTTCTCTCTTCTTGATGGATGCTCCTCTTTCGCTTGCCGCATCCATCAGTTCACCGGCCAATTTTATAGCCATGGTTTTTTCACCCCGACCACTGGCAAAACCGATAATCCAGCGCATACTGAGCGCCTGTCGCCTGGCCGGTCGTACCTCTGTAGGAACCTGGTATGTGGATCCTCCCACCCGTCGGGATTTCACCTCAACAGCGGGCCTTACATTTTCAAGGGCGGTTTGAAAAATGGACAACGGATCTTTTTTGGTTTTCTCCTCTATGATTCCGAAAGCCTCGTAAAGGATCGCCTGGGCCGTACTCTTCTTTCCTTTACTCATCAGGTTATTGATAAACTTGGCCGCAAGCACACTGTTGTATCTGGGGTCGGGTTTGATTTCTCTTTTGACCCCTACTCTCTTTCTGGACATAAAAATCTCCAAAACACAGATAGAATTTCTTGATACCGCCGGAAAAAATCGAAATTTGCCCGCTCAGCGAACTTATTCGACATCTCCTCAAATCATTTTGTACTGTTACCGCATTATGAACCGCTTGCCCGAAGACCCTTTGGCCTTTTAGCGCCATATTTGGATCGACCCTGGCGACGATCATCCACACCCGTGGCATCCATGGTCCCCCTCACCACATGGTATCTTACACCCGGTAAATCCTTGACGCGACCACCCCGGATCAGGACCACGGAATGCTCCTGAAGGTTGTGCCCCATCCCTGGGATATAGGAAGTCACCTCAAGCCCATTTGTCAATCTGACCCTCGCGACCTTCCTCAGAGCGGAGTTTGGCTTTTTAGGCGTTGACGTGTAAACCCTGACACACACGCCCCTTTTTTGAGGAGCTCCCTGCAGAGCGGGTGTCGTAGCTTTCCTTTTTGATTTACGACGGCCCTTTCTAACGAGCTGGTTAATGGTCGGCATGAAATCTCCTTACTTTTCACTTCAATCACAAGCACATAAAAAAAACATTGTTTTCTGAAACCACAGAATTTACCTTTATATTCGCTTGGCTGCTCTTTGTCAAGACAATTAACGGGGTGGATCAAAAAAACTATCCCGCGACACCAATCTCTATACTCCGGTAACTTTCGAGTCCCGTACCTGCCGGAATCAAGCGACCCATGATCACATTTTCTTTCAGGCCTTTCAACCCGTCCTCTTTACCCGCGATACTGGCTTCGGACAAGACCTTGGTGGTTTCCTGAAAGGACGCAGCCGAAATAAAACTCTCCGTATTGAGGGACGCCTTGGTGATGCCCAAGAGCAACGCCTCAGCACTTGCAGGCTGTTTTCCCTGAACAATCAGTTTGTTGTTCACCTCCTGGAAACGCCATTTTTCCACATTCTCCGCCAAAAGGAACCCTGAATCGCCCACGTCGGTGACACTCACCTGTCTGACCATCTGGCGAACAATCACTTCGATATGCTTATCATTAATTCTGACCCCCTGTAGACGGTAAACCTCCTGAACCTCGTTCACGAGATATTTGGCGAGCTCTTTCATCCCTCGAATTTTTAATATATCATGGGGATCCGCGGAACCATCCATGAGTGCCTCTCCCGCACGCACATAGTCTCCATCCAGAACACTGACGTGCTTTCCTTTCGGGACCAAGTAGGTCACGGCATCACCCACTTCAGGCGTAACAATCATTTTCCTTTTGCCCTTGGTATTCTTACCGAAGGAGAGCACCCCGTCGATTTCGGAGATAATCGCTGTTTCCTTGGGCTTCCGCACTTCAAAAAGTTCAGCTACACGGGGAAGACCGCCTGTAATATCCTTTGTTTTAGTCGTTTCACGAGGGATCTTGGCCAAAACCGTACCTGCACCCACCGTCTCTCCCTCATTAACCATGATAATCGCGCCCACCGGCAACTGATAACGGCCCTTGGCTTTTCCGCCTCCCGGAATATCACTGGTTTTTCCCGAGCTGTCTTTGATTGAGATTCGGGGTCTGGCATCCGTCTCCCGCGATTCCACGATAATACGGCTGATTTTTCCCGTCACCGTATCCCGCTTCTCTTTCAAGGTCCGATCCTCAATGATATCCCCGAATTTCACAACGCCGGGCACTTCCGTTAAAATGGGGATGGTGAAAGGGTCCCACTCGGCCAAAACTTGGGAGGGTTCTACCGTCTGCCCATCCCGCACTTTCAGGGCAGCGCCGTATATGATGGGGTAGCGCTCCACTTCCCTGCCGCCCTTTCCCAATATGGCCATTTCTCCATTTCGATTCATGACCACAAGGTCACCCGCCGCGTTTAAAACCGTCTTAAGATCAATAAATTTCACCTCACCCGGATTCCGGGGTTGAATGGTCGATTGTTCGACCCGGCGGCTGGCCGTTCCACCGATGTGGAAGGTTCTCATGGTCAACTGTGTCCCCGGCTCACCGATGGACTGTGCGGCAATAACGCCCACCGCTTCTCCCATGTTCACTTCGTGCCCATGGGCCAGATCACGGCCATAACATTTTTTGCAAACCCCCCTACGGGCCTCACAAGTTAGAACCGACCTGATCCTGACTTTTTCGATACCGGCCTTTTCGATCAATTCAACCTCTTCTTCATTAATCGCCTCGTTGGCGCCCACCAGCACATCCCCCGTCACCGGGTCCTCAATATCATCACTGGCAACACGCCCAAGGATTCTTTCCCCCACCCGCTGAAGGACTTCGCCCCCTTCCAACAGAGACTCCACCCAGATGCCGTCGATGGTACCACAATCGTCCTCCGTAATAATGGCCTCCTGAGAAACGTCAACCAGTCGTCGGGTCAAGTACCCCGAATTGGCGGTCTTAAGGGCGGTATCCGCAAGACCTTTTCTGGCCCCATGGGTGGATATGAAATATTGCAGTACGGTCAATCCTTCCCGGAAATTGCTTGTGATGGGTGTCTCAATAATTTCACCCGACGGCTTTGCCATCAAGCCCCTCATGCCGGCCAACTGCCGCATCTGGTCTTTTGATCCCCTGGCGCCGGAATCGGACATCATATAGACGGCATTAAAACTAGCAACGTCGGTCAGGCCCAACTCAGGGCTGTCAATCCGTTTCACGGCCATCTCTTTCATCATCTCAGCGGCCACATTTTCCGTGGATTGCGACCAGATATCAACGACCTTGTTATATTTTTCACCTGAAGTAATCAGACCGTCCACATACTGCTCTTCGATCTTTTTCACTTCATTTTCCGCCTCATGGATAATCGTTTCTTTTTCCGATGGAATCACCATATCCTTCATGGCAATGGAAATACCGGAAATCGTTGCATATTTATAGCC
>JAGHDR010000098.1 GCA_021159825.1 Deltaproteobacteria bacterium
ATCATGGAACGGATGGGCATGGAAGAAGGAGAACCCATTGAACATAACCTGATTTCCCGGGGCATTGAAAATGCTCAGAAAAAGGTGGAAGCCCGAAACTTCGATATGCGGAAGCACCTCCTGGACTATGATGATGTCATGAACAAACACCGGGAAATCATCTATGCTCTGAGGAAAAGCATCCTGGAAGGAAAAAACTTTCAGGAAATTATTGAAGACATGATCGATGAGAAAACAGAGTCCATGGTTGAGCAGTGGATCGACCCCAGAGCGTACCCCGAAGACTGGAACATGAAAGAATTAAACAACAGCATTTCCCGGCTGTTCAGTTTTCCATCCAATATGGGACCGGAAGAAATGGGGCAGGAGGCATTTGACGCCCTGAAAATAGAAGACCTTCCGGCAATGATCAAAGAACGTGCCCTCTCCGAATACAGGGAAAGGGAAAAGCTGTTTGGAAAAGAAGACCTGGAACGTCTTGAGCGCTATCTCATTCTTCAAATCATCGACGACAAATGGGTGGCCCATCTGCTGGCCATGGACCACATGAAGGAAGGGATCGGGCTTCGCGGCTACGGGCAGCTTGATCCCCTGAAAGAATATCAGAAAGAGGGGTTTTCCCTGTTTGGCGACCTCATGGAACAAATCCGGGAAGAAATCCTTCGAACTATTTTCCGTGTACAGATCGTGCGCGAAGAACCGGATATCATGCCCAAAAAGAAAAAAAGAACCCTGAATCTGAGTCACGGAGATGGGGATTCAGGCGGCGTTACCGTCCGGCGCAAGGAACAGAAGATCGGCAGAAATGCGCCCTGCCCTTGCGGCAGTGGAAAAAAATACAAAAAATGCTGTGGGGCGGGGAAATAGGGGGTGAAACGGAAAAATGCCTGAACCTTTAGACAAAGGAACACCCACCGTGCGGGGGTTCAAAGCGGCGGCCGTGGCATCGGGGCTAAAAAAAGTCCATGGGCCGGATCTGGCTTTGATTGTGTCTGAAAGGGCTGCAACAGCAGCCGGAGTCTTTACCAGCAACAAGGTAAAAGCGGCCCCCGTTATACTCAGTCGGAAAAACATTCAAAATGGAAGGGCAACAGCCATTATCGCCAATGCCGGGAATGCCAATGCCTGCACGGGCAACCCCGGACTTGCGGATACCGAACGCACCGCCGATCTCGTTGGAAAAGCGTTGGGTATTTCACCTGACGAGATCCTGGTTGCTTCCACGGGCGTCATCGGCCAGAGGCTGGATATGGACAAAATCAGAAGCGCCATTCCTGAATTAAGGGAAACCTTGACGTCTGAGGGCATACCCATGGTCGCCCAAGCCATCATGACCACGGACTCTTTCCCCAAGATCAGCCGTTTCGACGGTATGGCCGAAAAGCGGCCCTACCGAATTCTGGGACTTGCCAAAGGGGCCGGCATGATCATGCCGAACATGGCCACCATGCTCTGCTTTATCCTCACCGATATTCAAATAGCGCCCGATACCCTGCGACAGGCCCTTTCGGTTTCCACTGAAAAAACCTTTAACCGCATCAGCGTGGACGGGGATACCAGCACCAACGATATGGTATTGATGCTGGCGAACGGCATGGCCGGCAATACGGCCCTGAGAGAAGAGGATCATGCCCGGTTCCAGGAAGGATTGACCGGCGTTATGGAAGATCTGGCGCGAATGATCGTAAAAGATGGGGAGGGGGCCACAAAACTGGTGGATGTGGTGATCAACAATGCCCATTCTGCAGAGGATGCGCTGAATGCCGCCAAAACCGTAGCCAACTCAAGTCTCGTCAAAACCGCTTTTTACGGACAGGACCCCAACTGGGGAAGGATTATGGCCGCTCTGGGGCGGGCGGATGTTGACATGGATGAAACGCACGTTGATATCCGGGTCAATGATGTTCAGATCGTATCCGGTGGGCTGGGCAGTGGTGAGGAAGCCGAAAAGCAGGCAGCTGAGATCATGACGCGAAAAGAATTTGTCCTCAGCATAGACCTCCATCGGGGCAGCCACCGTGACCATATCGTCACCTGCGACCTGACCCACGAATACATCAACATCAATGCGGATTATCGAACCTAGATCTTAATCAAGGAGGATGTCATGTTTGCGGTGATCATGTGTGGCGGTTCCGGGACCCGTTTCTGGCCTGCAAGCCGGCGGCAACGACCCAAGCAATTCCTGAACATTACGGGGAAGGGGGCAATGGTTGTTGATACCTGCGACCGGCTTACACCTTTAATCGCTGATGACCGGGTCATTCTGATTCTGGGAGAAAAACACCGGGAAGAAGCCCGAGAGCTTTTTAAAGGCCGAGGCGTTCACATACTGGCGGAACCCATCGGCAGAAACACAGCCCCCTGCATAGGCCTGGGCGCCCTTTATGCACGGCATCTGGGGTCTGAAGCGCCGGTGGCATTCCTTCCCGCGGATCACTTCATCAGTAACCCCGAGGCGTTTCTGGCGGATCTTAAATCCGCCGGAAAACTGGCTGCCGACGG
>JAGHDR010000188.1 GCA_021159825.1 Deltaproteobacteria bacterium
ACGCTGGGGCACCCGGTGGGGCGGTAGCCAACGGGAAACCATTTGTTTGAGGTCTTCCTGGGAAAAGGTATTGCTCATGCGCAACCGTATCGACTGAAATGAGGGGGGGGGTCGCTGTTGCTGTCAGGTGAAACGCAATCCGTCATGAGAGAAATATAGGGGAAAGGGTTGTACCCGTCAAGGAATACCTCCATGAATTCATATTTTTTGCGCGATTTTTCCGGGTACGGTCATTGACCGCGTGCTTGGGAATACAACGTTATTGTAACGCTACTGACAATTACCATAATGCTTTGATGCTGACAAAGATATTGGAATAGTATAGAGTAGACACGCTTTGTTTTGGCTTTGGGAGGGCAAAAGAAAAAAGGAGGTGGTACGGAAGAAGCTAGGAAAAAAAGATAGAGATTAAGGTCAAGTGAACATGCATCAGCCCTCCCCATGTATAACTGTAAGAGATAAATAGGAAAATGTGATTGATTCAACGGGTTGCTCATTCGAAGCATATGGTTTATTTAACAAAACAAAACCAGGAGGTGAAACATGTTAGAAATAAAACGTATTCTTTTCCCCATTGATTTTACGGAAAACACGTCCAAGATCCTGCCTTACGTGTTATCCGTTTCCGAGAAGTATGATGCCGTAATTTACCTGCTCCATGTGGTAGAGGACCTTACTAAATGGGGTGGCGGCTCCTATATCCCCCATATTCCCCTGGATCAGTACCAGGAAAAGGCTTTGAAAGGTGCTGAAAAGGCCCTTGACACGGTTTGCGAGGAACAGTTGCAGGGGTACCCCAACTTTCAAAAAAGGACTCTTTCCGGTGACCCGGCCCAGGAGATCCTAAAAACCATTGAATCAGAAAAGATAGACATGGTGATTATGGGCACGCACGGCCGTAAGGGGTTGGAGCATGTCTTTTTTGGAAGTGTGGCCGAGAATGTGGTAAAAAAGTCGCCCGTTCCCGTATTGACCATTAACCCTTATAAGGTCAAATAATTTCTCTTAAATGATATTGGCAGACTGCCCGTAGGGAAAACAAAAGAGAGGGATCAAGAATATGGATACGACTCAGAAAAAAATATTGGTGGCCATTGACGGATCGAGTCAATCATTAGATGCGGTACGTTATATAAGCAAAGTCATTGCGCCACAAAATACGAAGGTGGCTTTATTTCATGTCCTGAAGAAAATAGATGAGGCCTTTTGGGAGATTGGAATAGATCCGGCATTTTCTAGACGGATGGCAAGCATAGCGGCATGGGAGTTAGAGCGAAACAATGCAGCCAAAGAATTTATGGACTGCTCACGTCGAATCCTTTTTGGTGCACAATTCGTTCAAGACGCCGTGGAAGTCAACATTCATCAGAGCAAAACAGGCGTTGCCAGAGATATTATCAAGGAGTCCATGAACGGCTACTGCGCCGTTGTAGTGGGCAGAAAAGGCTTAAGTAAATTAAAAGATCTTGTGCTTGGCAGCATCGCTCAGAAACTTGTTGAAAAGATTTCTCATGTCCCTGTTTGGGTCGTGGGGGGAAACCCTCGGGTAGGAAAGGTCCTTTTGGCTTTGGATGCATCGGAAGGGGCCATGAAGGGCGTGGACCATGTTGGCGCCATGTTGGGCAAGTCGGATTATGAAGTGGTATTACTGCATGTGATAAGGGAAGTAAATTCATATAGTTGGCTACGTGAAGGCGAAGGTCTCATTCCCTCGAAACTGACGGGAGACACGGATGTAAAATGGTTGGAAGACGTACGAATGGAAATGGGGCCGGTGTTTGATGAGGCCAGGACCCGTTTAATCAATGCAGGATTCGACGCGAACCGTGTAACCACAAAGTTTATCACAAACGCCGGCAGTAGAGCAGGCGCTATCGTCGAAGAAGCCCAAGAGGGGGGCTATGGAACTATCGTTGTAGGCAGGCGAGGTTTGTCCAAAGTGCAGGAGTTTTTCATGGGCCGTGTGAGCAATAAGGTTCTTCATTTGGCCAAAGACATGGCGGTGTGGATCGTGGATTAGATAGCAATGATATAGAGAGTGTCCGGCAAGGGGCGGGTCGGTATGGCCTGACAACAACCCGCGATTTGAAGGGAACGTATATGACCATTTATAACTTGGATAAGATTTTCAAGCCCGGATCCGTGGGCGTTATCGGCGCCGGCAACAAAAAAGGAAGTATCGGCCATGCCCTGCTCCGGAACCTTCAAAAGGGTGGATACAAGGGGGAAATCTTTCCGATTAACCCCAGTCACTCGGTGATAGGTGGGCTGAATGCGTATCCTTCGATCGGAGATATCGGCCAAGCGGTTGATCTTGCGGTCATTGCTACCCCTATCTCAACAGTGCCCGCCATTATCGGTGAATGTGTGAAGGCTGGAGTGGGAGGCGCCATTATTATTTCCGCGGGTGGAAAAAAGATCGGGCAAAAGGG
This sequence comes from Deltaproteobacteria bacterium, assembly GCA_021159825.1. Lineage (GTDB taxonomy): Bacteria > Desulfobacterota > DSM-4660 > Desulfatiglandales > Desulfatiglandaceae > NaphS2. Next base: position 2,433 of record JAGHDR010000188.1, read on the forward strand.
CCGTGAAATAGAGGCGGACATCAAAAGGGAAGCGGAAAAAGGAGGCCTTCGCATTATCGGTCCAAACTGTGTCGGGGTCATTTCCGCCGGGGTAAATCTTGACGCTACATTCGCGAGCCAGACGCCCCTGCCGGGGAAAATGGCCTTTATCTCACAAAGCGGAGCACTGATCGGCGCGATACTCGATCTCTCCTTGGAAAAGCAGATTGGATTCAGCCATTTTGTGAGTGTCGGCTCCATGATCGATGTTGATTTCGGAGATTTGATAGATTACCTGGGCAATGATCCCGATGTCGGCAGCATTGTTCTCTATATCGAAGGGGTGACCTATCTTCGAAAATTCATGAGCGCCGCCAGGGCTGTTTCCCGCGTTAAACCGATCATCGTGCTGAAATCCGGGAGAAGTGCGGCCGGCGCCAAGGCTGCCGCCTCCCATACCGGGGCCATGGCGGGGGAAGGTGCGATCTATGATGCCGCCTTTCGTCGGGCCGGAATTGTTCGTGTTGACACCATTGAAGCGCTTTTTGACTGTGCCGAACTTGTCGCCAAACAACCGGTTCCCAAGGGTTCCGGCCTGGCGGTTATCACCAATGCCGGGGGACCCGGGGTTATGGCCGCGGACGCCATTGCTTCATTTGGACTGGAACCGGTTCGGTTGCGGCCGGAGACCATGAGTCAATTGGATGAATTTCTCCCCCCTTTTTGGAGTAAAGGAAATCCGGTTGACAGCTTGGGAGACGCCACGCCTGAAAGATATCGGCGTGCAGTCGAGGTCTGCGTTTCAGCGCCTGAAATCAACGGTCTGGTGATTGTCTTTGTGCCACAGGCCGTCTGTGACGCCGCGGATGTAGCGGCAACCCTCTCAGATGTTTTACGCGGAAAATCCTATCCCATTTTTGCGGTCTTGATGGGAAGCGAAAGCGTAGAGAAAGGTCGTGATATTTTCAGCAAGGCGGGCATCCCCACCTATGAGACCCCGGAACGAGCCATTCAATCCTTTATGTACATGAATTCTTATGCCCGCAATCTTGAGCTGCTCCAGCAAACACCACCGAAACTGCATCACAAACTGGAATTTGATAAAGCCGGGGCCGCGGCGATTGTGACACGGGCATTGCGTCAAGAACAGGCATTTCTTACGGAGATGGAATCCAAGGAACTATTGTCGGCCTACGGCATTCCCGTCAATCGAACCGAGGTGGTTGCTTCATCTGAAGAAGCGGTTCATATGGCCCGAGAAATTGGATATCCCGTGGCAATGAAAATTTGTTCCAAGGATATCATTCATAAGTCCGACGCCAACGGGGTACAGCTCAACCTGCGCGGCGACAAAAATGTCAGGGAAACTTTCACGAGGATTATGGCGGATGCCCATGCCTATGATCCGAAAGCCGAAATCACCGGAGCGACCATTCAATCGATGGTGGACCGGGCGGATTATGAATTGATTCTGGGCAGCAAAAAGGACCCGCTCTTTGGTCCGGTTATCCTGTTCGGGATGGGTGGCATCATGACCGAAATCCTTAAGGATCAGGCAATCGCTTTCCCGCCCTTAAACAGGCTCCTGGCCCGCAGGCTCATGGAGAGCACCCGCGTGTATCAACTGCTCAAGGGCTATCGCAACCGACCCCCCGCCGATCTCGGGCGACTGGAAGAAATTCTGGTTCGTCTGTCGCGGCTTGTCATTGATTTTCCTGAAATTGCCGAACTGGACATCAATCCTTTAATCTTGTTGGGAGACCGTCCATGCGCCGTGGATGCCCGTGTTATCATCAGACCTTCGGAAATCCCCTCTCCGCTTCACCTGGTTATCAGCCCTTACCCGGATCAATATGAAACGACCGCGCGCACCAGGGGTGGACTGGATATTTTTATCCGGCCCATTAAGCCGGAAGACGCACCCCTTTTGCTGGCGTTGCACCATGGTTTGTCCCGCGAGAGCATTTATCACAGATTTTTCAGCCCCTTGAAAACGTTCCCCAGGAATATGCTGGCCCGTTTCACTCAGCTTGATTACGACCGCGATATGGCCTTAGTGGCCATGGATCAATCACAACCGGAAGAAAAAATGTTGGGGGTGGCGAGACTTATGAGTAAGGCGGGGGGCATAGAACCGGAGTTTGCCGTTCTTGTGGGTGATGCTTGCCAGGGGAAAGGGGTTGCTGCGGCCTTGATGGAACATCTACTTGGAATTGCGAAAGAAAGGGGCATGGAATCCATTTGGGGCCTTGTGCTGGCGGAAAATGCCCATATGCTTGCTCTGGCCCGGAAATTGGGTTTTGATATTTCCAAGGTACCCGGTGAAGCGCAATACAAATTAAGGATGAACTTGAAGTCTGAAAACTAAGGTGGACCCCATGTCAAGACCGATTTTTCAGAAAAAACCTTATGTACTGGAAAAGCTCGGACTTGTCGTCAGATCTGAATTCGATAAATTAAGGGGCCTAACGCGGCTGAGCCGCAGTTGTCAGTTG
>JAGHDR010000342.1 GCA_021159825.1 Deltaproteobacteria bacterium
AGCCCATATTCAAGCTATTAAAAAAGGAATCTGTTTCAGATTCCTTTTTTTTTGAGAACAAATGACGTTGAGAAATATCAGGCTTGTGTTCGCATACGACGGGTCCCGATACCATGGGTGGCAGCGGCAGAACAACGGGCTGACTATTCAGGCGGTCATTGAGGAACGCCTTCAGCTGATGATGCAATCGCCTGTCAAACTTCTGGCCTCCGGCAGAACAGATGCAGGCGTTCACGCGTTAAACCAGGTTTGTAATTTTAAAACCCCTTCTCAAATCCCCGTTGATACGCTCAAGCGAGGGCTCAATGCCCTTCTTCCCCCGGACATCCTTGTTAAAGAAGCAACCGTCGTTCCTTTGGAATTTCATTCCCGGTACCGGGCCAAAAGCAAACTCTATGAATACCGAATCCTGAACAGGCAAGATCCGGATATTTTCCGCCGCAATGTTTTGTGGCATATCAGGTTCCCTCTTGATGTGGAAACAATGTCCGAGTGTCTGTCCATTATAGAGGGCACCCATGACTTTTCCGCCTTCAAATCATCGGGAAGCGCCAATACTGATCCGGTCAGAACCATCCTGAGCAACTGTATCGAGAGCGATAAAGATGGGGTTTTGAGGATTATCGTAGAGGGGAATGGCTTTTTGCGGCACATGGTTCGAAACATCGTCGGGACCCTTGTGGAGACGGGAACGGGCCGAATGGACCTGAAACGGTTTGCGGAAGTTCTGGAATCGGGGGACCGGCGAATGGCCGGCAGGAAAGCGCCGCCTCAGGGATTGTTCCTTGTGGCGGTAAAGTATTAATCTTCTGTTTTCGGTTCTTTCATTGAATGGCTGACGGTTTGATGGATATTGTGCCATACTTCCTGAAAGGAGCTCACGCTCAGCCGTCCTGCCTCAATAAATTTGACCACTATTTCCTTGGTCACCTTGATCGCCAGTTCATTTTCTTTTTTCATGGTGTTTCTCCGGTTCCAGGGCCGCACGAAGCCCGTTTTGGCGTCAACTATTCTGATACGGGGAGTGGTATTGTGATTTTTGGAACCCCGCTGAACAGAAGAAGGCCATCAAAACGATTCAGCGGGGGTCCCGGTGAAAAAAGAACCCATAAAGCCCCTCTCGACACCAGCTATCTATTTAGCACCAGATGCTGTAAAAATCAAACATTCCAACGCCCGGGGATTTCTTTTCCGCAAATGGTGCACCGATTGTTCTCGATTCTGTTTTCGTTTACAAAAAATCCTGTTCGGTTGATCAGCAGTGTCTTGCAGGAATGACAGAAAGTGTTTTCACCTTCATCCCCATGAATATTACCGGTGTACACATATTGCAGGCCGGCGTCATAGCCCAGATCCCTGGCCCGTTGAATGGTTTCAACGGGGGTCGAAGGGATGTGCATGAGGCGGTAGGTGGGGTGAAACCGGCTGATGTGCCATGGGATACCCGGGTCCAGATTAACCAAGAACCGTGCAAGATCTTTCAGTTCCTCCGGTTTATCATTCAGCCCCGGGATCAGCAGGGTCGTTACTTCCAGCCAAACCCCCATGGCTTTCAGGGTTTCCAGGGTTTTCAGAACAGGTTCCAATTTTGCACCGCACTGCTCCCGGTAAAATTTTTTGTTGAACGCTTTGAGATCCACGTTGGCGGCTGCCAGATTTCCGCCCATTTTTTCGAGGCAGGTCGGCGTCATATAACCGTTGGACACAAAGACGTTTAACAGGCCCCTGTCTGATGCAATCCGTGCGGTCTCAAACGCGGTCTCAAAATAGATGGTCGGTTCGGTGTAGGTGTAGGAGATGGACGTTGCCCCCTGCTTGATGGCTGTCTGCACAATATCTTCGGGTGTTGTGTTCTCTCCCAGGATTTGGTTCTGGTCCAAAGGCATCTGGCTGATATCGGCGTTTTGGCAGAAAAGACATCGGAAATTGCATCCCACTGTGGCAATGGAATAAGACAGGCTTCCCGGAAGAAAGTGAAAAAGGGGTTTTTTTTCAATGGGGTCGCAGTGCCCGGCAATGATTTTTCCATGCACCAGGCTCAGGAGGGTTCCTGAACGGTTTTCCCTTACACCGCATAGACCCCCATGGCCCTCGTCAATAACACAGAAATGATTACAGAGTCGGCACTGTACCTTATTGTTGCTCAGTTTTTCATACAGGAAAGCCTCTTTCATGGGTTGCTCCTGTTTCAATTGTTATTTCTCGTTAAATTCCTATGGGTCCGTCTTCTCAAGTGTTTTTATCTCAATGAGGGACTGACCCGCCGTTTTGAACTGGACTTTCAGGGGGATTTTGTCGGTTTCATAATGGTACACAAGGGTCGCTGAAAGGCCCAGAAAGAACCCGAAAGGGGAGTGTTTGCCGACCATGCTATCTTCATGGAAGGGGAGGGTGTCTTCAATAAAGGACGGTGTAATCCGAATACATTGCCATGAAATCGGAACCGTCCCGTAGGCCAGCCTGAGAAGGCTTTTGAGTTGCCAGAGGTTGTAGAATCTGGCCTGTCCGAAAAGCGGGTCCCCGAAATAACCCTGGATTGTCTTTAAAAATCCGTTCCAGGAGAAGCTGTTTAACACGCCGATAAAAATCTTCTTTTTGGCAACACGACCGGCTTCCCGCAATGCGGAAAGGGGGTTGTCCATGAATTCCAGCGTGTTGATCAAAACAGCCAGGTCAAATTCGTTGTCATCAAACGGCAGATCCTCAGCCATACCGATCTTAAAGTCGGATTTATGGCCCAGTCGGGCTCTGGCTTTTGCCAGCATTTGCGGGGAGGCGTCAACGCCGCTGACGTCCAGTCCCATTTTGCTGAACATGATCAGGTGATTTCCGGTGCCGCAACCGATATCCAGAACCCTTTCCCCCGGCTGTGGGTCCAAAAGCGACACCACAAGGGGTTCAATGGATTTGTCGATGGTTCGGCTTTGATGGCTTTGCCGCCAGGAATCATAGAAACCGAGCGTGTTTTGATCAAATATGAGTCCCATGATCCGGCCCTTTGCTTTTTGACTAGCTTTAAACAAGTTGCTTCTGATAAATTATGAAAATCTTTGCCGGTATTCAAGGAGAAAATTATCCATGCGGGAAATGGTCCATGATCCTGAAATTCTTGCAGCCTATAATGAGGATGCATTGGGCATTAAAGGGAAGTTCAAGGGCCTTTTTCGCCCCGATTCGGAAACGGAAGTGATTGACATCGTGCGGTCCTGTGTTTCCAAGAAATTGTCCCTGACGCCACAGGGGCTTCGTTCATCCCTCACAGGTGCCGCCATTTGCGAAAAAGGCGCAGCCCTTTCCCTGGAACGGATGAACCGGCTGATCGATATTGATGTGGAAAGAAAAGTTGCGGTCATTGAACCGGGTATTATTTTATCCGATTTCAAGAAATCAGTCGAAGAAGCAGGGCTCATGTATGCGCCGGATCCCACAAGTGCCCGAGAGTGTACTCTTGGCGGCAATGTGGCGACCAATGCGTCAGGGTCCCGTTCCCTCAAATATGGCGCCACCATCAACTGGGTGCGGGGGTTACGGATCGTTGATGGAAAGGGAAGGGTGCTTGAGCTGAAGAATGGGCTTACTGAAAAAATGTGCGCGGGTTACGGGGCTCTTTACCGACCAACCCAACTGTTTGTGGGATCGGAAGGAACACTCGGCGTTGTGACCCGGATTGAAGTGTCGCTAACTGAACTGCCTGCCAATCTATTTGTGGGGATTGTTTTTTTCCCCGATATCAAAAGCGCTATCGATTTTACCATTGAAGCCCAATATAATCCCGCCTACAAGGCCGCCAGCATGGAGTTTCTGGATCAAATGTGCCTGGAGATTATTCGCCCGGAGGCGAAAGGGATTGCCATCCCCCCTGATGCGCGCGCAATGATTTATTTCGAACAGGAATATAACGATGATTCAGAAAAGGATTATTTTTTGAACCTGTGGTTCCCCCTTATCGAAAAGCACACGCCATTCTCTGATGATACTCAGATTGCCGACAGCCCAAAAGAAAAAAAGCACCTCTATGATTTGCGGCATTACGTTCCCTCAAAAACCAATGAGGAGAGCATCAAAGTGATCAAAACGGGGGGCTGTAAAATTTCCACCGACTGGGCCGTTCCTCATAACCGTCTGCACCGGTTGTTCGGGTATTTTGAAGAAATCAGAGGTCCTTTGGCCGACATGATGGTGATCCGGTTCGGGCATCTGGGAAGCGGACATCCTCATTTTAATTTTATGGCAAGAACCAGGGAAGAAAAGATTATCGCTTCGGAAATCGATAACCTCATGGCTACAAAGGCCGTGTCATTGGGGGGGTGTGTTTCTGCGGAACATGGCATTGGGAAAATGAAACGTCGTCAGTTGGCGCTACAGTATCCAGCCCCCATCATAGGCGCCATGAAAGCTCTCAAGAAAGAGCTGGATCCGGCGGGGATCATGGCACCGGGAAATATTTTTATGAATGATAACGATGATACCGTTCCACTTCCCCTTTAATCCATCCGGGCCAGTACGCCTCATCAATGGGGTAAGCCGACATCGAGCGCCTGAAAAGAGCCGTCTCCGGCAACTTTTTTAAACCAGTGGTTGCCCCCAATCCAGTTTTTATTGGAAGCAATTATTTCAAACGAACAGGGGTTTTTTAATGTATCCATATCGCTCCAGTTGATTGTATTTTTGGAAATCATTTGGATCAATTGAGGTGTAAACTACCGGGTTGGCACCGGTTCAATAGGGCAGGCAAGGATTTTCAGGATGGATCAGGAAGCTTCTTCACCAGGGCGGATATCCGCTGTGGTCCAATTCTCAATCAACAGCCCCGGCACGCGTTTAAACTCATTGGTATTATTTGTTACAAGTACTAACCCTGATGCTCTGGCGTGACCGGCAATCAGCATATCGTAGGGCCCTATGGGTCGACCGATAGCGTACAGCGCCGCCCGAATCCGTCCGAAATGATATGCTGCTTTGCTATCGAGGGGCAGCACTTTAAGTCGTGCGACCAGGGCTTCAATGTCTGCCAGGTTCTGTTCCACCCGTTGAGAATGTTCCGCGCCAAACACCAATTCACCCAGAGTTACCGCAGAAATGCACATTTCACCTTCATGCTTTTGAAAGCATTTCTTAACCTGCTGCGGGCGGTTTTTCATCGTATAAATGACAATATTGGTATCCAACAGATACTTTAACATTACAAGGGCTCTCGGACCTGATCTTCCGGCTGCTCCCGCGTTGTCATGAAATCACTGGAAACACCTGGCGCATCAAACCAGTCATCCCAGGATTGGCCCGCCGGTGTAATAATTCGCTTGCTGCCGATTGCCGTAATTTCAACCTCTTTGACCGATTCCGGAAAGGCAATCTGCTTGGGAAGACGAACCGCCTGACTTCGATTGCTTTTGAAAAGTTTGGTTTGGACAGTAGACATCGCGTTGCCTCCAGAATAAAATTCGACCGTTTGTGATTCATGTGTCAGAATACCCATTTACCAACACTTCAGATTATAGACATTAACCAGGGATATGTCAATGGTATATCCCTATGGTCAGTGCTGAAGCACGTATATTCCCAAAACAAGTTCCGGCAAATGGCAGAAAGGTTTTTTTCAGCTTGGTGGTCTTGCCGGCACTGGCTCAGTTGAATAGGTGATTCAATTATATCAATGGGTTAGGGTGCCTTTCCATGAGGCGCGATGGTTGGCATAAGCAACTGTTTTATAAGGCATAATCTGGGGGTCCACATCTTTTTGCCTATTCAACTGAACCAGTGCTCGGAAATGCTATCGGCCTTTAATGCCGCGCCAAGTGGACGACGACGATCGGATGTCTTTTATCCATGACGAAATCTGATTTGTCACTAAATTATTATTGCGTCCCCGGAATTCCATTCGGGGCAGGCAAAGACTTTTCTTTCGAAATAAAATGAGGTAGACTTTTCCCTAACTCTGAACCTTTGAACTGTTACAAAAAAGTTTCATCGCAAAATTGAACATGAGGAGAAAAAAATGGATGAATACCTCCTGAAACGGATACGCACCGAAGCCAAAGCCATATTTAGGGAGTCATTACGCCCTGTGAATCCTTACGGGGCCGTGAAAAACTTTGTGCGGATCGAAAACGACCAACTCATTCTTGGAAAAGATGGCGAGGACCAGGACACGCTTGACCTGAAACAATTTGACCGCATTTCTCTCGTAGGCGGGGGAAAGGCCACCGCACCCATGGCCAAGGCCATGGAAGCGCTTCTTGGGGATAGAATACACATGGGCATGATTAATGTGAAATATGGATTTACTGAAACGCTTTCAGTGACCCGGATCGTTGAGGCCGGCCACCCTCTGCCCGATGAAAACGGGGTAAAAGGGACTGAATCCATTATGAATTTTCTGGCAAAGGCCAACAACAAAGATCTTATCATTTCACTCATATCCGGCGGCGGGTCCGCCCTGCTTTGTCAACCCGCCCGGGGGATCAGTCTTGGAGAGAAACAGACTTTAACCGGCATGCTGCTTGATTGCGGGGCCGGCATTGACGAAATCAACGCGGTTCGAAAACACATATCCGCCGCCAAGGGCGGGCAGATGGCCCGTGCCGCCTTTCCGGCCACCGTGGTCAACCTGATGTTGTCCGATGTGGTGGGGGACAAAATGGACGTCATTGCGTCAGGCCCTTTTGTGCCGGATTCTTCCACCTTTGAAGACGCTTTGGGAATCTTGCGAAAATATGATTTGAAAAGCATTCCCGGAAGTATTGTTCAGCGCCTGGAAGATGGGGCACAGGGCCGGATTCCCGATACCCCTAAAGAAGGTGCTCCGGTTTTTCTGTATGTCTCCAACATCATTGTGGGCAGCAATATCCTGGCCCTTGAAGCGGCAGAGAAAAAAGCTGGGGAGTTGGGATATGACACCCTGATCCTCTCATCTTTGATTGAGGGGGAAACCCGGGACGTGGCCCGGGTACACTGTGCTATTGCGCGAGAGATATGCCGAAGCGGCAGGCCCATTGGAAAACCGGCCTGTATTATTTCAGGGGGAGAGACCACCGTGACCATGCGGGGCAATGGGTTGGGGGGCCGGAATCAGGAGTTCTGTTTGACATCGGCTGTTGAAATTGCCGGACTTCCCGAAAAAATGGTTGTTCTAAGCGGAGGGACTGACGGCAATGACGGCCCCACGGATGCGGCGGGGGCCGTTGTGGACCCCTATACGGTGGAACGGGGCAGGAAAGCGGGTGTGTCCGCCGTTGATTTCTTAAATAACAATGACGCCTACCACTTTTTCGAAAAAACCGAGGATCTTCTCATGACTGGTCCCACCAATACCAATGTGATGGATGTGAGGTTCCTTCTAATCCGTTAACCATGCCTTTCCTGCCATCGTTGAATGAGGTAGGGTTTTGCCATCTCAAAGGCGGCGCAGTCATCTTCAATGGCTGTTTCCGCCTGCTGCATGGACATTTTTTCCGTCCTGATGACAAAGGAAAGGGTACGGCCGAAATAGAGTGGGATCAAGGAATCCATGGTGGCATCCTCGTTAATGCCCACTTCCCCGTATGAAGCGGCCGTGTCAAAAAGCAGACGGGCCCACAGATCAGTGGGGAAGCTGAACTCCTGTTGTCGCATGTCTTTGATCTCCAGGAGTTTCCTGTAAACATCCGGTGTGAGGATCCTCTCCCAGATATCACTGTATTTGTCAAAGCCTGCGTGAAACTGATTCAGCAGGTTTTCCCGGTTCACCGAAACTTTAGGTGGCATTTCCGTTTCGCCGAGGCCGAACCCGTAAATGGCGGTGGGGCGGCTGTATTTCACCTTGAGCCAGTAAGGCGAAAACTCTTTCATCAAGGAAAAAATGGTTCCCACTACCTGTCGAAACATGGGGCCCAGATCGCTCCCCGGATCTTTGGTGCGGTGAATTTTGGGTCTCCCCATGAAGGCCTGGCAGATTTGGGCCTTATGGTTCATGGCGAGTGTTGTCATCCAGATATCGATTCCGAAATTGGCCACCGCCTCGCTCCAGGTCTTGCTTTCAAGATACAGCGGCGCCAGTTCTCCGCTGAACCCGAAATCCCCACCAATGGGTTGACGGACCCGTCGTCCGTAGAGAGACCTTGTCATGGGATAGGCAATGCCGTTGGTAATGGTGCCATCGTATTTGTGTCGGATATACAGGGGGGCTACGTAGGAAAATCCGCTGAAAAGCGGTTCCCCCAGGTGTTTGATCCATTCGGGGGTGATGCTCTTGAGATCAGCGTCTACCACCACCACGGCCTTGGCCTTAAGGTCCACCACCTTTTGAAACAGGTTTTTGAAGTTATTCCCTTTTCCCTTAAGGCCCGGTTCGGTGGAAAGATAGATTTTGGGTGCTTGGGTCGGTGTTTCCAGAAAAGCCTCCCGGGTGTGATCCGGCGAGTTGTTGTCACAATTGATGATGACGGATTCATACTCGCTGAAATATTTCCGCAACCCTTCATCGGCCCGGGATGTGGGATAACGGATGGCGTCAGCTTCTTTATAGGAAGGGATACAGACCACCATTTCCGCTTTTTTGATGTTTTCCGGATTTACTTCCTTTTCAAAGCTATCAGGCATGGGCTTTCTCCTTGCTTGTGCGTAAGATATTCAAAATAGCTGCGTTCCAGCCTTTTGGACCTGGATATGGGGTTTTTTTGAGATTTGGAATTTTCTTTTCAAGATCTGGAAAATTACGTTCTGAAAGAATCAGTACGGGGAAATCGGCACGCAACAGCATGGGGAAATCATTTGGACTGTCACCCAGGGCAATGGTGGGGATAGGGTCCGAATGCCCCTCTAAATGATATTGGGCGTTATACCAGGACGCAACCCGCGCCATGGCGTTTCCCTTATGATGGTTGCCCATCAGGTGGTGAAAGCGACCCCCTGAGACGACCATCAGTCCTTTTTCGGCTGCGCTTTCATGAAGCGGCTTCAGATCGTCAGGTGTCTCTCCTTCAAAAATAAAAGGTTCATCATATTCCCGCATGGCAGCGAGATGCGCGGACGTTTCATGAAGACCCGTTAGTCGGGAAATTTCGGCAACATCCATCTCGGAAAACCCCTTCAGGGATAACCCCAGGCTTTTTCGCATGTCGCTCAATGCGCGAATCAAACGGGCGTAGGGAATGCCCAAAGACCACTGCCAAAGGCCTTCCGACCCCTCTAAGCCTTTATTTTCCGACGGAGAGGAACCGGTCGGTGCATCTCGGAAGGTTTCCCGCGGGAAGAATACGCCCCCGCCATTTTCCGATACAAAGGGTGCCGAAAGATTCAATTCACGACGCAACACATCCATTTCAGCCCTGGTTTTACTGGAGACCAGGATCACCGGTACGCTATTTTTTCGACAATATTCAAGCGCTGCAAGGGCTTCTTTCCAACCATAGGTGCGGTGATCCAGCAGGGTGCCGTCCAGATCGGTAAAAACCAGATGGGATGGCGGAGATGAATTCCGGTCAACCATTGCCTTGTCCCATCGTTACGTTAGGAAAAACGTCTTTTCTCACTTTCCACCACTTCAATCAAATCGTAAAAGATTGTCGGCAGTTTATTGTTCACCCGTTCCCAGGAAACCGTCTGCGGCGTTTCAAACAGATGCTTTTCGGTTTTCTGTTCCACCTGCAAAATAGTTTGAGCCAGCCCGTTTTTGAGGAATTCGCCGAATTCCTCATGGGAGTTGACAAATCTCAAGAACTTCTCCGTCATGCGGTAAGGGGAGGTGAGCATATCCCCGGCTTCAAGGATGGAATGGGTGAAGACTTCCTTGACCAGGAATTCTTCCTTATCCCGGTCGTACGTCAGACCGCTGAAGTCTGCGTCATCGGAATATTTCTTGACCTGTTCTTCCGCCACGGCCTGGTAAGTGACCGTCAAGTCCCTAAAAAAGGTATCGGAGATCTCCAGGCCCTCTTCTATAATCAGGGCATTCATCAGGGTTGTGACGATGTCAATGGCCATTCGGTTGAGGCCCTTGGTGCGGTCCTGTGGGGAGACATCCTGATGTTTATGATCAAAAGAATCTTTGGTGAACATGACCTGCGCAGGCGCCGACGCTTTTCGATACACTTCGATGAGGGTGAAGATCTCTACGCCCCAGTTGGTGGCAAACCGCATCTTTTTCAGCAGATCCACGTGAAAGGCCACTTCCCCGCTGAGCTGATATTTGAAGCTTAAAAGAAAGTCGATGAGATTCAACATCTTCTGATCTTTGGTTTCGGAGAATTTCCGTTTCAGTGCGATGAGAAGGGGGTCAAGAAGAAGTCTTTTGACGCGGCCGTAGAGCTGATTGTCTTTAATTCGAGAATAATAGGCCTTGGAAAAATCATAATTGAGTGCCACCACCGGGTAAAAAAGCCGGTCCAGTTGCACCCGTTCAAAGGTTCGAATATCCGCGTCGATGAGGCCGATGGTTTCCCCACCCAGGGCTATGGCGATCCCGAAGCTCAGAAACATGTTTTTCCCTTTGCCCGGTTCGCTGATGTTGAAGCCGGCTTCGTTCAGCCTTTCGTATATGCCCCGAAACCCCGGGCCATCATTCCACTGAATCATGAAATTCCGGATGCCGGAATTGTTGATGAGATCCCGTAGCAGCAATGCCTCTTCTTCCGTAGCCCGGTCCAGACCGAAAATAATTTCAGAGACATAGGTGATGTCTTTGAGCTGCCCCAGAATATTTTCAAACACCGGGTGGTTGGCCGGATCCGTATATTCGCTGGCCAGGAGCGGCAGAATCAGAACTGTTTTTTTCCACCTGGAGTGAAGCGTCAGCTGTTTCCTCAGATGTTCTCGATCCTGTCGGAGAATATGAAACGACGTGACCCTGCTGTTATTTTGAGAAAAATCGGAAATAACCGGACTCCTTTCGTGGTTTTTGATTTTCCCGGTTAAAGGCACATGGCGAAAAAACCGCATGTACTGCATGCTTGATTTTTTCTGAACTTAAACAAAACCATGGGGTTTGTCAACACTCCATTGGTGCTTCAGGAGGATCTATTTTTTCTTGAATGGCCTTTTAAAACCTGGTAGGTATCATGTCCGTAGTCAAAGGATTTGGTGTCAGGTCGAAAGAATTCAAGGGAAGAAAAATGATTCCATCAATTACAGAGTGCTACGGCCTCATGGATAAATATCACATGCTTGCCCATATCAAGGCCCATTCGGTTGTTGTGGCAAGAGTGGCCCGAATGATTGCCCGGGGGCTTCAGGAAGTGAATCCGGGCATATCTGTTTTAGAAACAACGGTCGGCGCATTGCTGCATGATATCGGCAAGACGCCTTCATTGAATTCCGGACGGGACCATGCGAAAATTGGAGAAGAGATCTGCATTGAAAACGGATTTGATGAAATTGCCCCTATTGTGGCGGAGCACGTGATGTTGAAGAACTATCGTTTGAATGGCGCCGATTCTGAAAAGGAAGTGGTTTTTTATGCGGATAAACGGGTCAACCACGACAAAATCGTTACCCTTAAAGAGCGGGAGGGCTATATCCTTAAACGTTACGGACGAGATCAGGCAGAACTCTGCCGGAAAATTAAATTAAATTTCAGGTTATGCGGTCAGGTTGAAGAAAAGCTATTCAGAAAATTAAAATTCAGCCCCGAATCCCTGATGAAAATGGACGGGGCTGAAACCGAACGCTTTGAAAGGGGCTTGGAGATTCCAAGCGCTCATTAATCCTTGCTTTTCTTCTCTTTTTTTTTCTTCTTTTTCTGCTGACGTTTGCTTTCAGCGGACATTTCCTCTTCCTTTTTCTTCTTTTTGGATTTCTTGGGCATGGCCGCTTTTTCAGCTTTGGCTTTGGCCACCTTCTCCAGCTTTTTTTCTTTTTCCTCGATGGCCCCGAGCCGATCGCGGGTTTCCCTTATTTTGGCGCGGATTTTTTTGATCTCGGTGTCCTTGGCGATTTTTTCAGGTGCAACATCTTTTTCAGCCAACAGAGCGAGCTGCCGGTTCAACTGTTCTTCCCAGTAGCCCATTTGAGCCAACCTTGATTCCTTGTCTTTTGATGCCATTGTTTCATCCTTTCTTTACGGTAATGGTTTCCGCCCCAGGGTTTTTATTAATCCTGCCCGGAATTCGGCGAAATCGAGAC
>JAGHDR010000215.1 GCA_021159825.1 Deltaproteobacteria bacterium
AAACGGGACAGGTATTTCTTGAGAATCATGTTGGATTCCGGTTTTCCCACCCAGCCTTCTTCCACCAGGGGGACCAGAAGTGGACAGGCCTGCCCGTAGATTTTGAGCTCAGTTCTCAGCTTTCGCAACTCTTCCTCATAGACCCCTGATTCAATGGTGGCTTGTGTGCCGATAATACCGATTCGGCCGTAACGCGTCGATTCAACGGCGGATTCAGCCATCGGAATTACAACCCCCAGAACACGGCGGTCCGGATAGTTCACAGGCAGCCATTCTTGCTGGATTTTGCGAAGCGCTTTGGTTGAGGCCGTGTTACAAGCAAGAATAATCACCATACACCCTTTGCTGAAAAGAAAATCTACTGCTTGACGGGTGTACGAATAGATGACCTCTTGGCTTTTGCTGCCATAGGGTGTATGAGCGCTGTCACCCAGATAGAGATAATCATACGCTGGAAGCTTTTTCAAAAATGCGCTCAAGATAGTGAGTCCACCAAATCCTGAATCGAAGACGCCGATCATGGTGAGATGACCTCCTTTCCCCCCTGGTTTCCCTCTGATGACCTCGATCTGTCAAGAAAAAAATTCAACCATTACTACATCACAGGCACCCGCAGGTCTTCAATGGATTCCCGCAGGTCTTGACATCTCAAAATTTGCGCCCATTTTATTAGGGTGAATTTTTGAATAAAATGTAGAACGAGACCTTTCGGAAGAGGAGCTAACATGTCAGGAAAGCAAGAGACCCATGAATTTAAAACGGAAATGCAGCAGATGCTCAATCTTATTATCAATTCATTGTATTCCAACCGGGATATATTTCTGAGAGAATTGATCTCCAATTCATCGGATGCCATCGACCGGTTGCGGTTTAAAGCCCAGACTGATGTGGATATCCTGGGCAACGACGCCGAGTTTTTTATCCGAATCACCCCGGATACGGAAAAAAAGACCCTTGAGGTTGCGGACAATGGTATCGGCATGACCCGTGACGAGGTTATGGAAAATATCGGCACCATCGCTAAAAGCGGTACCTCCGCATTTCTGGAGGCCCTTAAAAATTCGAAAAAAGAGGACGCTCTCGCCCCTGATCTCATTGGCAAATTCGGGGTTGGTTTTTACAGTGCATTTATTGTGGCCGATAAAGTGATTTTGACCACCAAGGCCGCCGGGTCGGACACCGCAGTTCGGTGGGAGTCCAAAGGGGACGGTTCTTACACCATTGAAGAGGTGAAAAAAGAAAAGCGGGGGACCACCATTCTGCTTGAGCTGAAAGATCCCGAGGAGAAAGACGATAACAATTACACCGATGAGTGGGTAATTCGTCAAACCGTGAAGAAACATTCGGATTTTGTTCGGTATCCCATTCTGATGGAGGTGGACAAAACCGAACCCATTCCCGAAGCGGAACAGCTCAAAGATAAGGAGGGAAAACCGCTTTCCACCACCCGAAAAGTGCGGGGAGACGAGACCCTCAATTCCATGAAGGCTATCTGGACTCGGCCCAAGTCCGAAATCAAGGAAGAGGAATACAAGGAGTTTTATAAACACATCAGCCACGACTGGAACGACCCCCTTTCCTATCTTCATGTGAAACTGGAAGGGGTGGTGGAATACACGATGCTCCTGTTTGTTCCGGAAATGGCGCCATTTGATTTCTTCACGGCTGAACGAAAACACGGAATCCGGCTTTTTTCCCGCCGGGTGTTCATCATGGAAAACTGTAAGGACCTGATCCCTGAATACCTGCGGTTTATCAAAGGCGTTGTGGATGCCATGGATCTGAACCTGAACGTCAGCCGTGAAATATTGCAGCAGGACAAGATAGTTCGAAACATTCGAAAAAATGTCATCAAGAACGTTCTGAACCATCTTGGTGAGATGGACAAGGAGACTTACGAAAAATTCTTTGACGCTTTTGGTGTGGTGCTAAAAGAGGGCATCCATTCGGATTTTGAAAACAAGGATAAGCTTGCGGATCTGGCCCGCTACAAAACCACCAAATCGGACGGAAAATATGTTTCCCTCAAAGAATACATGGTCAATATGAAGCCGGATCAGGAAGGGATCTATTATATAACCGGAGAGAACATCTCCACCCTCATCAATAGTCCCCATCTGGAAGCCCTGAAAGCCAAGGAGTATGAAGTGCTGCTCATGAGCGATCCCATCGACGAATGGGTGGTCCAGGCCCTGACCGAATATGACAAAAAACCCCTCATAAGCGCTGAAAAAGGGGATTTGAAAATCGATGAGGAAAAGAAAGAGGAAAAGACGAAAGATCTGAGTTCCCTCTTTGAATTCATCAAGAGCGAGTTGCATGAGAAGGTCAAAGAAGTGCGGCTTTCAACACACCTCAAAGATTCCGTGGCCTGCCTTTCCAGCGATGAAGGGGAGATGAGTGCCTACATGGAAAAGATCATGAAGGCCACCGGCAATGCCGCCCCCAACACCAAGCGGGTGCTGGAACTGAACGCGGATCATCCGGCTATCAGTAAAATGAAGGAAATGTTTGAAAACAGCAAGAAAGATCCAAAACTGAAAGACTACAGCCAACTGCTCTTTGATATGGCAGTAATCGGCGAGGGCGGAAAAATCGATAATCCCTCCCGTTTCAACAGGCAGGTGGGCGAATTGCTGATCGGTGCCTTTTAGGTCTGTAAGGAGCAGTACAAATTGGTGAATGGAAAATATGTTTTCCCCGCTGCCCTGGAAGAGGAGATTAAACTGCTTCCCCAGGTGGAAACGGTAATGATTTACGGCGATGGGCGGGACTACAATGTTGCCCTGGTGATTCCCGATTTTACGGTATGCTGACCCAGACCATGAAGCTTAAACGCCGCAATGTGCTGGAGCGGTACATGCCTGAGATTGAATCCCTGTATGGGAATGGATGAGCAAAGCGTTGTGTTTTCTTGTGAAACTTTTAGGATAGGTTTTGCCGATTTAAAATACTTGACAAAGTATGGTTTTGGCAAGTATGGTTCTCCGGCAGAGATTCCGTCTCTTTCAAAGCGTTCTTTCCAAAGCCAAACCCTGTTCCGAAGGAGCCGTCCGTTATGAGCGAAAAATCCGATATCAGAGTTCTACTCATTGATGATGAAGAAACCCTAGTTGAGTATCTCTCAAAACGTCTTTTGAGGGAAGGGTACACGGTAAAAGCCACTTTTTCCGGCGAGGAAGCCACTGAAGTGGCCAACAATGATGATTTTGATGTGGCCATCGTTGACCTCAAAATGCCGGGCATGGATGGGGTTGAGACCCAGAAAAGGCTCAAGAAAATCCAGCCTTTTCTCCAGTGTGTTGTCCTCACCGGTCATGGGACCATCGATACAGCCCTGGAAAGTGGGAAGAAAGAAGCCTTTAAGTATTTGCTCAAGCCCATTGAATACGACAATCTGGTTGAGACCATCAATGAGGCTTATGAGCACAAAGTGCAGTTGCAGAATGCCAGATTCAAAGACGAAGTGGAGGACATCTACCGCTCAGGTCTCGGGGCCAGGGGAATGAAGAAAGCCATGAGCAAATTACGAAAGATTTATGGAATCTCCTGAGACACTCCAGGCAAAACTGAAAAAAGCAAACGAGGCCCTCTCTGAGAAAAAAGAGGCGCTCCATCGGGCCAGGGACTATCTGGAAAATGTTCTGGAAAATTCAAGGGACATGGTTTTCAGGGCGGATTTGGATGATGTGCTGGTTTCTTTCAGCAAAGGGGGAGAATCGGCGCTGGGTTATACCCGGGAGGAACTCTCCGGTCGGAAAATGAAAGATCTGGCTGAGCATCCCCATGATTTTGAGAGCCTGGCGGTTCAATGCTTGGAAAAGAAGGAAACTGTCCGTGAAGAAATTTCTTTTCAGCACAAAACCGGCCGCATCGTCTATTGTGAAGTGATCCTCTCGCCTTTGACCAACACCCGTGGAAAGGTCATCGGCATGGCGGGTGTGTGCCGGGATATAACCGCCTGGAAGAAGTTCAAGGAAGACCTCATCCGGGTGGATCGCCTGGCCGAGGTGGGGCGTATCGCTTCCGGAATCGTTCATGAACTTAACAACCCCGTGGCCGTGATCGGCGAGATTTCCGGCTGG
This sequence comes from Deltaproteobacteria bacterium, assembly GCA_021159825.1. Lineage (GTDB taxonomy): Bacteria > Desulfobacterota > DSM-4660 > Desulfatiglandales > Desulfatiglandaceae > NaphS2. The sequence continues at coordinate 4,086 of JAGHDR010000215.1, forward strand.
GTCGGGTCGGTGGCGGGTGATGCGGAAGGACTGAGTGAGGAAGACCGTGAAGAAATAAAGACCTCGATTCGGCATATCGGAGAACAGACCCAACGGTGCCGAAATATTACCCACCAACTGTTGAGTTTTGTCCGTGAATCAAAACTGGCCACCTCATCCCTGGATGCTCACGAACTTCTGAAAGAGACGATCAATCTACTGACCCCTGAATTGAAATTCACGGATGTCGAAATTGTATATAATTTCCTGGAAGGTCCTGTTTTTATCAATTCCGATAAGCAGTTGCTGGAACAGGTTTTTGTGAATTTCATATCCAATGCCGTTTATGCCGTGAAGGAGAAGGGGGAGAAGAGGGGGCGAATTACGCTGGAAACGTTTTTGGACGACTCCGGGGATTCCCCTATGGTAGGAATCGCTATCTCCGACACGGGTGTCGGCATTTCCAGGAAAGATCAGAAAAGCATCTACGAATATTTTTATTCCACCAAACCACCCGGCAAGGGGACGGGCCTGGGCCTTCCCATTAGCCGCAACATCATCAAGAATTTAGGAGGAAGCCTTTCGCTTGAAAGTGAGCCGGGAGAAGGCACGACTTTTACGGTTCGATTGCCGGTTTCGTAACGTCCCATATCAGCTCAACAGCATTGTATTGTTACCTTGTTAATTTTGTCCGTACTTTGAAACCAGAAGGAAAGGGGGCATTTTTTGAAGGAACATTTGGCAGAAGTGAAAACCCTCCACCTTGGGAACGTGTCCGGCAGCAGGTCCGGTGGTTTGCCTGAGCATCCCGCCCCAAGACCCATTTTTTCTCGTATTATAACGTTCATTGTCCTGATAGGTGTCTGGGTGATTCTTTCAGGAAAATTTGATCTGTTTCACCTGAGCCTTGGCCTCATTTCATGCGCCATTGTGACTATTCTTTCCGGTGATCTTCTGTTTCCCGAAACAAGAACCGGAGGGCTGTTCCGGCATATACTGCCGGTGATCAACTATGTGCCATGGCTCTTGTATCAGGTGGTCTTGGCGAACCTTCATATCCTGTATCTGGTGTTCCATCCCCGTATGATGGAATTGATCGATCCTCAAATCATTCGATTTGACAGTACACTCAAAAAAGAAATTTCCCTGGTGACCTTTGCCAACTCCATTACCCTGACCCCGGGCACCATCACCATGTATGTCTCGGTGGAAGGTGCATTTCAGGTGCATGCCATTGACAAGGCATCTGCTGACCCGCTTCCAGGTGAAATGGAAAGAAGGATTGCAAGGGCCTTTGAGGACGAATGATGGTGAATGTTTTTCTATATGCCGGTCTTTTTTTGTGTCTGCTGATGGTTGCTTCACTCTACCGGTCGGTTTTCGGCCCCACGGTTTTGGACCGCTTGATCGGCGTCAATGCCATCGGCAGCAAGACCGTTATCCTCCTTCTCCTGATCGGGTTGATTTATGAACGTCTGGATATGTTTGTTGATATTGCGCTGGCTTATGCGCTGCTCAATTTTATGGCGGTCTTGGCGGCATCCAGGTATTTCCAGAAACGAAAAGGGTTGTACGAGGAGCCGCCTTATAAATAATTGGGTGGAGAGGGTGTGAATTTCATGGATATTATCGTTGTGTTTTTGATCATCTGCGGCCTGGTTTTTTTTACCGGGGGCGCCGTGGGGATCCTTCGCTTCCCGGATTTTTATACCCGGCTGCATCCGGCCGGCAAGATGGATACCCTGGGGTCTTTTCTCATGGTGCTGGCCGTATCCCTTTTTAACCTGCGCGAATTTTCATGGGCCGCCGTTCTCACAAGCCTTAAAATACTTCTGATTGTGCTTTTCATTTTCATCCTGAATCCCACCGCTACCCATGCCATTGTGGATGCGGGGTTCCGGGCGGGAATGCGGCCCTGGACGAAAAAGGATAAGGGGAAATAGACCATGATCTGGGAACTGGACCTGGCCATTCTGATTCTGGTGATTGTTGCGGCTATTGGCGTCATACAGGTGAAAGACCTGCTGGGATGCGCCATTTTGTTCAGTGCTTACAGCTTTCTCATGTGTCTGCTCTGGGCCATTATGGGGGCCGTGGACGTGGCATTTACCGAAGCATCGGTGGGGGCGGGTGTCAGCACCGTTTTTTTTGTGGCCGCCGTATTTCGAACCACCCGGAGGACCAAGGATTGAAGGCGATCGGTTTGATCATCGTTGTTCTGGCCGGGGCGCTCCTGCTCTATTCCACACAGGATTTCCCCTTCTGGGGTGATCCCGCATCGCCCGCCGGCACCCATACCGCCACCTACTATCTTACAAAAGCCTTTGAAGAGACTTCCGTTCCCAATGTGGTGACGGCGGTTCTGGCCGACTATCGCGGGTTTGACACCATGTTTGAGACCGGTGTTATTTTTTGCGCGGGCCTAGGATGTTTTGTCCTGTTGAGGTTGTCCAGGAGTCGGGACGAGGATAGTTATTATCGCCATGTGGCCACCGGTATCACCCTACACATCAAGAGCGCCAAAATACCCGACGTCTCCAGTGAGTTTGAACGAATCGACACCCTTTGGACGCCATATGATCTGATTGTTAAAACGGTTTGCAGGCTCTTGGCGCCTTTTGTTCAACTTTTTGGGTTATATGTGATCGCCCATGGGCATCACAGTCCCGGCGGCGGGTTTCAGGGAGGTGTGATTTTAGGGGCCAGTGTGATTCTCATCGCCATCAGCCACAACATGCGTACCGCCATCGGGCGCATCAGTGAAAAGACCATTCACATCCTCATGGCCGTGGGCGTGCTTCTCTATTCAGGCATTGGCGCCCTGTGCATCCTTCTGGGGGGGAATTTTCTGGATTACGCAAGCCTGAGCAGGATACTGTTCACCAATGAAATCGAAGCCCGTTCATTGGGTATCCTTGGCGTTGAAGTGGGCGTGGGGATCACGGTGATGGCGGTTATGATTACCATCTATAACAACTTGAGTTCGGATGGCAGGCTGGATGAAGGATTATAGAAGATGAGCGATCTGGTGGTGACCCTTCTGGGTAAGTATAATTATTGGCTGTGTGTTATTTTAATGATGATCGGCCTTTACGCCATGATTGCCAAGAACAACCTCATTAAGAAACTGGTGGGGATGAATATTTTTCAAACCTCCATTATCCTTTTTTATGTGTCTATCGGGTGTAAAAAAGGGGCCACAATTTCCATCCTTGAACATGGTGCCGGTCATCACGGGGTGGACCCCACCCACTACATCAATCCGCTGCCCCATGTGCTGATGCTGACGGCCATTGTGGTTTCCGTATCCACCTTCGGGGTGGCCCTGGCCCTGGCCATTAAGGTTTACCGGAAGCACAAAACCCTTGAAGAAGATGAAATACTCATGCAGTTGAGGTCGGAATGACCAATCACTATCCCGCACTGATTGTTGTTCTGCCGCTTTTGTTTGCTTTTGTGGTCAGCGGGGTGGCCTGGGTTAAGAAGTCGCTCTGCTTTCCCCTGACCATTGTGGGAATGGGGTTATCGGCAGGGTTATCGGTGTGTTTACTGGGGCGGGTGGCTACAACCGGCCTGGTGGAATACCGGATGGGGGGATGGGAGACACCGTGGGGAATCGGTTATCACGTGGATTATTTAAACGCGCTGGTGGTGACGGTGGTCACGGTTTTAGCCTTTATCAACCTGATCGCCACCCGGAAAAACGTGGTAGAAGAAACCCCCGAGAAAGCGGGGGCGTTTTACAGCCTGTATCTGCTTTTCATCGTGGGGCTCACGGGTATTGTGCTCACCGGAGACCTGTTCAATCTTTATGTGCTCCTGGAAGTTGCGTCCCTCACCAGTTATGCTTTGATCGGCATGGGAAACGGGCGTGCGCCCATGTCGGCGCTAAATTATCTCTTTGTAGGCACCGTAGGGGGATGTTTCTACCTGCTGGGGGTAGGCTACCTGTATATTATGACCGGATCGCTCAACATGGTGGATGTAGCGACTCTGCTGCCCCAAATGTATCACAGCAGTGCCGTTGTCATGGCCTTCATCTTCTGCCTGGTGGGGGTGGGCATCAAAATGGCGTTTTTCCCCCTGCACATGTGGCTTCCCAATGCCTACGGTTTTGCGCCTACGGCCGTTGGCAGTCTGATCGCACCGCTGATGACCAAGGTGATGGTCTATGTGCTCATCCGGCTTATACTTACCGTCTTCTCCGTTGATTTTGCCTTTGTAATTTTGAAAATGGGAGATCCGATGGTGTGGCTGTCGAGCCTGGCCATTGTGGCGGGCGCCGTGTTTGCCCTGGCCCAGAAAAACCTGAAACGGATGTTTTGCTACATTATCGTTTCTGAAATCGGATACATGATGGGCGGCGCTTGGCTGGGTAACAATACCGGCATGACCGGGGCCATCCTTCATATTTTTAATGATGCCATCATGACCCTGTGCCTTTTTCTCTGCGCCGGCAGTATTTATTATCGCGTTCGTGGTCTGGAACTGGATCGGTTGAAGGGGTTGTTCTCAAAAATGCCGGTGACCATGGCCTGTTTGGTGGCGGGTGCCTTGAGCATCATCGGTGTACCGCCCACTTGTGGATTTTTCAGCAAATGGTACCTCATATCGGGGGGTCTCGAGGCTGGGCAATATGGGTTTGTGGCGGCACTGCTGTTCAGCAGCCTGGTAAACGTCGTCCTTTTTTTCAGAGTGATTGAGATCAGTTACTACGGCGATTTTGAGGATCATCACGGACATGGTTCGTCCGGGGAAGCTGTCATGGAGGCACCCGCGAGCATGCTGGTCCCCCTGCTCATCGTCTCCATCGGTCTGATTGTGGTGGGACTCTACACGGGAGGCATTGTGAACCATCTGATTAATCCCCTGTTATTGAAACAAGGCTTTTTGGGCTGATTATATGGAAACCATTCAATCCATAAAACCCCTGATTGCGGTCCTGGTGTCCATTTGCGTGGTTCCGCTCCTGGTTTTGTGCAAAAAGCCCAATCTTCGGGAAGGCTGGACCTTTGCCGCGGCAGCCGTGAAACTTCTGCTGGTTCTCTCCATGCTGCCCGTAATTCTCAACGGCAACCAGATTGTCTATACCCTGGTAGAGGGCGTTCCGGGGGTGGCTATCAAATTCCGGGTGGATGCGCTGGGCATGTTGTTTGCGTGTGTGGCGGCATCGCTCTGGATCATTACCAGCGCCTATTCCATCGGGTATATGCGAGGGCTCAAGGAACATAGCCAAACAAGATATTACGTGTTTTTTGCTCTGGCTCTGTCCGCCACCATCGGCGTGGCGTTTTCAGCCAACCTCCTGACCCTTTATCTCTTCTATGAAATGCTCTCCCTGGCCACGTACCCGCTGGTGACCCACCATCAGGATCGGGAAGCACGGGCCGCGGGCCGAAAGTACCTCACCTATATTCTGGGGACTTCCATCGGTCTGGTGTTGCCCGCCATGCTGGTCTGCTATCATTTGACGGGCACCCTTGAATTTGCAAGCCAGGGGTTCCTGGCAGGTGCCTGCAACCGGGGGCTTGCGGGGGTCCTGCTGGTTTTTTTCATCTTCGGGTTTGCCAAGGCAGCCGTCATGCCCTTTCACGGATGGCTCCCGGCCGCCATGGTGGCCCCAACCCCCGTGAGCGCTCTTCTGCATGCGGTGGCCGTTGTCACAGTGGGGGTTTTCAGTATTGTCCGTATTTTGACCGGGGTATTCGGAACGGAACTATTGGGCCAATTCGATTTTGGTGTCATCATCTGTGCCATTGCATCGGTTACGATCATCGTGGCATCACTCATTGCTCTCAGCCAAGATAACCTTAAGCGGATGCTGGCCTTTTCCACCATCGGCCAGTTGTCGTATATTATTTTGGGGGTGGGCCTTTTGTCCCCCAAAGGAATCACCGGCGGCATGCTCCATATTGCCATGCACGCCTTTGGAAAGATCACCTTGTTTTTCTGTGCCGGCGCCATATTCATGGCCACGGGAAAGAGAAACATCAGCGAGATGGTGGGTATCGGCAGGCGAATGCCCTGGACCATGGGGGCCTTTTTTGTGGGTTCCCTGAGCATTATCGGGCTTCCGCCCACCGGGGGCTTCATCAGCAAGTGGTACCTGGTGCTGGGGACATTGGAAGCCAACCAGATGACGTTTCTGCTTGTGCTTCTCGGAAGCTCCCTGCTTAGTGCCGCTTATTTCATGCCGGTGGTTTATCGGGCGTTTTTTCCGCCACCTGGGAAGGCCATGTTTGAAAACAAGGTCGGGGAAGCGCCCATACTCTGCGTGGCGCCTCCGGTGATAACCGCCTTTATCTCGGTGGTCTTGTTCTTTTATCCCGAACCTTTTTTCAGGCTGGTGAGTATGGCGGTCCGGTTTATCGGGGGAAATTAGGAGCGTTTAAATGACTGAAAACAATCAAGAGAAAATGGAACTCAGCCATGAGCCCGTGCCGGGGTACAGAACAGCCTTTTTTATTTCCATTACGGTGGGTTCCCTGTACCTGGCGCTGATTCTTTACAACACGCTGTTTTGAATTGCAGAGTGCGGAATTTATTTTAAAGAGGACTAGACCATGAAAACGCCCGAAGCGAAATCAGGTGATCAGGGAGGGCCGGGAAAAAAATACCTCTTTGACAATCCCAAAAACGTCAAGATCCTGCTGGGCTGTTTTTACGCGTCCCTGGTGGTGCTGTTGCTGATCGAGTTTTTGCTCCACAAACATCCTCATTTCGGCTGGGAAGCCTGGCCCGAGTTTTTTGCGGTCTATGGGTTCGTGGCCTGCGTGGTACTGGTGATTGTGGCGAAATACTTTCTGCGGCCCCTGGTCAAAAGAGACGAGGATTACTATGACTGATGCGGTTCCTCCGGTAATTATTTTCGTTGTGGGTGCACTGCTGGTCCCCTTTATTCCGGAACGTCTCAAAAGCGCCTGGCTGCTTTTGATCCCCGTGATCGGTTTCCTGAATCTGATGGTTCTGGGGGAGGGCACCCATTTCAGGATCGATTTTCTGGACTACCACCTGGTTTTGGGACGGGTGGACAAGCTCAGTCTGCTGTTCGCCTATGTTTTTCACCTCATCAGTTTTATCGCTATCCTTTACGCGCTTCATGTGAAAGACAACCTTCAGCAGATGATGGGCCTTCTTTATGCGGGAAGCGCCCTGGGGGCGATTTTTGCCGGTGATCTTTTCAGCTTTTTCATTTTCTGGGAAATGTTGACCGTATGTTCCATTTTCCTGATCTGGGCCCGTCGAACAGAAGCCGCGCTGGGCGCGGGGTACCCGTACCTGCTGGTTCATGTGGCCGGGGGACTGTGTTTGCTGGCGGGCATCGTGATTCATGTCAATCAAACCGGTTCCATTCAATTTGATTATCTGGGGCTGAATGGGTTGGGCAGTTACCTCATCTTTCTGGGATTCGGCCTCAATTGTGCCTGGCCCCTGTTTCATCCGTGGCTTACCGACAGTTACCCCGAAGCCACCATCACCGGTACCATTTTTCTGAGTGCTTTTACCACCAAGGTGGCGGTCTATGCCCTGGCACGCAGTTTTCCCGGTACCGAGGCCCTCATCTGGATCGGGGCGGTTATGACGGGATTCCCCATCTTTTATGCCGTCATTGAAAATGATTTGAGACGGGTCCTGGCTTACAGCCTGGTAAACCAGGTGGGGTTCATGGTATGCGGTATCGGTATCGGGACGGCCCTGGCCATTAACGGCGCCGTGTGCCACGCCTTTAACGACATCCTGTTCAAAGGGCTTTTGTTCATGAGTATGGGTGCGGTCATGTACCGGACGGGCAAAATCAACGGGACGGACCTGGGCGGATTGTACCGGACCATGCCGCTGACCTGCATCTTTTGTATGGTGGGAGCCGCATCCATATCTGCTTTTCCGCTTTTCAGCGGTTTTGTGAGCAAATCCATGGTGATGGATGCCGCTGCGAGCGGTCATATGCGGATTGTCTGGTTTATTCTGCTCTTTGCCTCCGCTGGTGTGTTTCACCATGCAGGCATCAAGATTCCCTATTTTGCCTTTTTTTCTCATGATTCGGGCTGGCGGCCGAAAGAGGCGCCCATCCACATGCTGCTGGCCATGGGGATTGCGGCGTTCTTGTGCATTTTTATCGGTGTCTATCCCGCCCCTCTGTATGCATTGCTCCCATATCCCGTGGATTATGTTCCCTATACAGCGCCCCATGTGGTGGGACAAACACAGCTTCTGTTCTTCTCGGCACTGGCGTTTACGCTGCTTTTGCGGGCCGGCATTTATCCGGCGGAAATCCGGTGCATGAACCTGGATGCGGATTGGT
>JAGHDR010000357.1 GCA_021159825.1 Deltaproteobacteria bacterium
CTGTTTTACCACAATGGCGGCGGCATCGTAAAAATCAGCCCCGGCCGAACCATCCACATCAAACGGCGCACGATCTTTATCGGAACGGACCAGGGTTAATCCCATAAAGCCCTCTTCTTTCAACAAAACCCCTTCTTCATCGAGCCAGAAAACCAACGTCTGTCCCCAAACCTTTGTTTCCAGACGGAAGGCGGGATATTCTCTGTCGTTTACGGAAATGACCGTCTTGTCGGTGACCTTGATCAGCATTTCCTTGTGAGAAAGAATGGAAGGATCGAAAAAGGTGAATCGAAATGTATCGCCGATTCCAAGCGCACGTCCCTTGAAAAAACCCGGGAGACCGGCACCGATGGTCAGGGGACCGGCGAGTGGAGTCAGATGCTCCCTCTTCCGGTCGCCTTCGCCCACTTCCACAACCATACGGTTTGCTTCAACTTTTCCCGATACGCGGAAACGAACCACGCCGGAATCAATGACCAGCCGAAACTGTTTCAGCAAAAACCCATTGTCCACCACAGCCCGGGTGGTCATACGCATGACGCTCGGCTGCCCCATCAGGTTCAGGGCCAACACCATTTTTTCTTCAACAAGTCGATCCCTGCCGAGAGGGCTAGCCCTGGTTTCAGAAAACCCGACCTTTTTCCCCTTGAGATAGATCTCCATCCAATCATGCTGAAAGGGTTCAGCGGATTCGAGTTCCGCCTGAATCGGGGTTCCCGCAACCTGATCAACTTCATGGAAATGCGTTTTACGGATCAGCAAAGCCACCATCACCAACCAGAGTGCGACAATACCTGCACTCAGAAAATAAAACAGTTTTCTTTTGTTGATCAGAGCCATGGATGAAGGCACGGAACGGCATTCGGAGTTTGTGCATTCCCACGCTGGAGCATGGGAACGAGAAGATGATACACTTAGGGAACTGGAGGAAAATAATATACGCATATCGTGCAGAACTTTTGTTCGTCTTCAAGGCGTGATGATAGGTGCATAGTGAACTATGTGCCTGTTATCACAGCGTAGAAGCCGGGCAAAAGGGCAAACAGGATGCGTAGATTATTTTTTGGAAGTTCCCTTAGTTCATCATCTTTTTTTCATTCGGCATTCGATGTTGGACGTTCGATGTTCAACGTTCATCTTTCCCTTACATCTTGTATTTTCCAAAGTCGTCAGGATCCAGATTTTCCAGTATTTCCTGCCACTTTTTTCCTTTTTCAGTCTTATCCTGAGCAACGGCTTTTAAATCAATCTGGGTTGACCGGCTGATGACGTCTTCAGAAACAAAAATAGGTGCGTCCAACCTGAGTGAAAGGGCGATGGCGTCACTGGGTCTGGCGTCAATGGACATTTTCTTGTCATTGAATTTAAAATTTATGCGTGCATAGTACGTATTGTCCCTGAGATCACAGATCTCTATTTTGCTGACCCCGATATGAACCATGTCCATCATGTTTTTTAAGAGATCATGGGTCATGGGCCTGGAAAACTTAATACCTTCCAGCTCACTGGCAATCGCAGTAGCCTCCAGCAAACCGATCCATATGGGAAGTGTACCATCCCCGTCAATCTCCTTGAGAATGACAATCGGGCTGTTGGTAATAGGATCAACGGTTAAACCGGATATGGACATAGGCGTATACATAATTTCTCCCGGGAATTTTCAGCTTGACCAAACTACATCATCGGCTGTTATTTTTAACCATACAATTGTTTTTGTCAACAACCGTATGGAAAACCCGGTAAACGTTGTATCCACGTCTGAGAAAGCATATGAATCCCACGCGAACCATTTGTTCCTTGCCAGAACCTTTCATGGATTGTAGAATCCACGATCCTTTTCCCGGAGCATCCGGCTGGAGAACATTAAAACCATCCACAACTGTTTTAAGGGGCCTAATGAAGAATAAAAAACCATATTTCCCCTTTGTGGTCGATTACAAACCGCGATTTTTCCTGAACTGGATTCTTTTTAAACTGTTTAAACGGGTCCGCTACAATGAGAGCATGGCCCTGAAATTAAGGGCCATGCACCGGGAAGGAACGGTGGTTTACGCCGTGAAATACCGGGGACGTCTGGACTATCTGCTTTATCACTACCGTTATCGAACCAGCCGCCTGCCCTACCCTAAAATTGCCTTCAACCTTAACATGGCTCTTGTCCTTCCTCTGGGCCATCTTTTCAAGGTCTTCAAATTCTACCTGTCCAGCGTTCTCAGAGAAGGCCGTTTCCCGAGTCCCTTCAAAACTGGTTTTTTTGAAAATGCCATTCAGGATGGCACGTCCGCACTGGTCTGTCTGGTGGATCCCGTGGGATTCACCCGGCATTTCATCTACGCCGAAAAAGACCCCTTGGCCTTTTTGCTGGAAACCCAGAAGAAGATGGATCGACCCATCTTCGTGGTTCCCCAGTTGATTCTTTACAAAATGACCCCTGAAAAAAGCCGTCACAACCTGCTTGACATTTTCTTCGGATTTAAGGACAGGATCGGTTTTCCCAGGAAAATCGTCCTTTTTTTCAGGCACAACCGCCGCGCCTTTATCGATTTTGGGGAACCCCTCAACCTGCAACAGTGCCTGGCAGACAAACCCTCGGATCTCCCACTGGAAAATTTGGCGGCGGAAGTCAGGAAAACGCTCCTTGAAAGCATTGATCAGCAAAAACGGGTGATCCTGGGACCGGTCTTGAAATCCAGGCAGCAATTCAGAGAGGTTGTTCTGAGGGATCCGAAAGTGATCGAGGCCATCGAGAAAAATACTTCCGAAAAGACGGCCGGCCTGAAACAGAGCAAAAAAAAGGCGGTAGCCTATTTCAATGAAATCGCGGCGGATTTCAACATTGCCGTTATACAATTCTCCTGTATTGTATTGCGCTGGGTTTGGAAAAAAATGTTCCAAGGCATTGATTTGGATCCGGAAGAACTGAACAACCTCAGGGAATGGACCCGAAAAGGACCCGTGATCTATGTCCCTTCACATAAGAGTCATATTGACTATCTGGTTCTTAATTATATTCTCTACGAACACCACCTGCACATCCCCAGGACTGCCGCAGGCAAAAACCTCGCGTTCTGGCCCCTGGGAAATTTCTTCAGGAAAACAGGCGCGTTCTTCATTCGAAGGACTTTCGGGGGCGCCAGGCTCTACTCAACAGTTTTTTCACGTTATATTAAGGCGCTCCTTCAAGAGGGTACCCCGCTGGAGTTCTTTATCGAGGGCGGCAGAAGCCGAAGCGGAAAACTGATCCTTCCGAAAATCGGGTTCCTCTCCATCCTGATCGATGCCTACCGGGAGCACTATTGCGAAGATCTCATCTTTGTTCCGGTATCTATTGTTTATGATCGCATTTTGGAAGGACAGGCATACTTGAAAGAACTGGGCGGGGGCAAAAAGCAAGCGGAAAACCTGCAACAGTTTGTGGGCATCAGACGGTTCCTGAAAAAGAAATATGGAAAAATCTATATTCGCTTTGGTCAACCTATTTCCCTCAAGCAATACCTGACCGAAAAACCGTATCCGGAAAACAAAACGCATAAACACCTGGCATTTCACATCATCAGGTCCATTAACAAGGTTACCCTGGTAACGCCGATGGCCATCATGGCATCCGCTATTCTCGCCAAACACCGCAGGGGTTTTCAAATGCAAGAGATAATGGAAACCGCCGAGGCATTTCTGGAATTCATAAAAACACGCGGTGTGCCTGTTGCCGATTCCCTTCAACACTGTGAAAAAGCCATTGCCGAGACCCTTGCCGTCCTGTTGAAAAGCAATGTTCTGGAAGCCATCAAGGATGTGGATGAATCCGAAACGTTTTATTATGCAAAGGAAGAGAAAAAACCGGAATTGGAATTCTATAAGAACAGCATGATACATTGTTTTATCCCAGAGGCCTTTGTTGCCCTTTCCCTGCTGACCGGAAACGAGGAAATCACACCCCGTGAAAAACCGGCCATGGACTATGTGTTCCTCAAAAAAGTTTTCAGGCATGAATTCATTTTTGAGGAAGAAACACAAACCCCTGAAACGGAAGTGAACAGCATCCTGGATTATTTTTTCCAGACCTCACTGCTGGCCAAGAGCGATGTCAGGGCCGGCTACAGTCTCACCCGGCCCGGTTTTGACCAAATGACGGTCTGGGCCAATCTGGTGAAAACGTTCCTTGAGTCCTACTGGATCGCAACGCGCGCCGTTATTAAACACCGAAAAGACGGTAAAAAGCGCTCGGACATGCTGAAAAGCATGACCTATCTGGGACAGCGTTATCACAGGATGGGGCTCATAGACCACCTCGAAGCGGTTTCACAGATAAACTTTAAAAACGCGATCCGCATGATTCGAGAAGATTTCCCCCTGTCCGCGGATACATCTGAAGAAGCCCGGCAAAACACTCTTGAAAACCTGGCCCTCTTCAGTAAACGATTGCATCAATTCTCCCAATACAATAAATAATTTCCACTTTTTTCGTCAGAGACCATGGATACTTTTCCTGCGGATTTAATTCCGGAACCTGTATTGTTCTTAACCAAAAAACTTAAACGTGCCCGGCATCAGGCGTTTGTGGTAGGTGGCGCCGTGAGGGACATCCATCTGGGCAGGCCGGTGATGGATTGGGACCTGGCCACCTCGGCATCGGTTGAGACCATTCAAAATATTTTCGGGGACACTTCTCAGTATACCCTGCAGCATGCCACGGTGGCTGTAATGGTTAAGGGCAGGTCTTATGAAATTACCCCGTTCAGAGGGCAAACAAACACGTTGAAAGAAGATCTTTCAAAAAGAGACCTGACCATCAATGCCATGGCTCTGGATTCGGGAACCGGAACACTTTTTGATCCTCACAATGGCTGCGGAGACCTTCGGGATAAAGTCATTCGTGCGGTAAACAACCCGGACGATCGCTTTCAGGAGGACCCTTTAAGACTTATGAGGGCCGTACGGTTTGGCGCACAACTGAATTATAAAATCCATAGCGACACCTTGTCCGCGATCTCAATTTCAGCCCCACTGCTTTCCACCGTTGCGCCGGAACGGATTCGGAATGAACTGCTGAAAATTCTCATGGTCCCAAAACCCTCCGGCGCCTTCAACACCCTGGCAAGAACCGGGCTTCTAAAAACGTTCATGCCGGAGCTTCTAGAAGGACGTCTCAAGCGGCAAAACCACTATCATCGCTACACGATTTTCAAACACATTTTGAAAACCGTGGATTATGTAAAGCCCAACCCATTACTGCGGGTTACAGCCCTTCTGCACGATATTGCAAAACCGCGCATACGGACAAAAATAGAGGGCACATGGCGATTTCACGGCCACGAAAAAGCGAGCGCCCTGCTTGCCGAAGAGATCATGAAGCGATTGAAGTTCAGCAACAAAATGATTCGGGAAGTTACCCATCTGATCAAAAACCATCTGATCGGCTACAACCCCGAATGGCGCGACGCGGCGGTTCGGCGGCTGATTAAGCGGGTCGGAACCGATCTTATCGAAGATCTTTTGACCTTTCGAAAGGCCGATATCCTTGCCCACGGAAAAAAGAAGAGCAACCAGGAAATCCTTCTTCAATTAGAGGGTCGGATTCAGGAGCAACTGGCATCTCCCCCCCCGATCCATGTTGCGGATCTGACCATTGACGGCAATACGGTCATGGTGTTGACGGGGCTTTCACCTGGTCCAGCCGTGGGAAAAATACTGGCTGAACTGGCTGAAAAAGTAATAGAAGAGCCCCGGTTGAACCGGCAGGAAAGCCTCAAAATTATGCTTAAAAAAATGAAGCTTGAGCTACCCTGAAAACTGATTTATCCTCTTGACATTGGCTGAGGATTCTTTATACTCCGAAACCATTAAATTGATGTACTGACCGACACGCTCTGATTCTCAGCCCAACGGAGAAAAATGCTACTTCATTTAAGAAAAACCGGCCTCTGTTTATGGGCGATCCTTAGTTTGGCCCTGGCATTTGCCGGTTGCGCCACCGACTCCCATCAAAAAAGCACGGCATCCGGCCCATCTACGGGAACCGGACCTGATCCATCCTCAAACCCGTCCGCTGTTTATGGCGATTCGGAAGAAGCAGCACACCATTTTCCGGAAATGGACACCGGTGATAACGCTTTTCTCCATCATGAAAATGGAGAGGACATCACATCATTTCCCCGGATGGACAAAGCGGAGAAATCCAACCGGGAACGGCTCGACTCCGCCCTCGAATTCTGCAATGCGTCCAATGATTTCTGGGAACAGGGAGATCTGGAAAACGCCATTGATGCGTTGGATGAATCCTATTCCATCATACTGAAAATCGCTCCCAACAAATCACCGGAAATTCAGCAACAGATAGATGATTTGCGGTTCACCATCTCCCAACGCATCTTGCAGGTCTATTCATCCCGATTTACCGTTTTAAACGGCAATCACAAAGAAATTCCCATGGATATGAA
>JAGHDR010000271.1 GCA_021159825.1 Deltaproteobacteria bacterium
ATCCGACTCCACGTATAAATGTATATGGTCCGGGGCCAACCAGTGGAGATAGGCAAGGCCACCCACTGCCTCGCTACAAGTCGCGATAACCTTACCAATGTAGTCAATCATGGGTTCCGGCGTCGCAAAAACCGGCCTTCTGCCGATCACGTTCCAGACAAAATGATACTTGATGTCAAGTATGATATCATCGGGATTACGGGCCAGTTTTTGCAGTGCCAACGCCCGTTGATACTTTATCCTGTCAGAATCAAACAGTTTTTCCGAGGTGACCCCCACAGACTGGGCCTTGGGCTCTACCCGCGTTTCCTGCCCGGATGATGCAACCAATTTCAGCAACGGCCGAAAAGCATGGCATTCGAAGAAACCCGGGTCCTGTGTTGACCGGTTTAAATCACAAAGCACTTCCTCTTGAAAGCTCAGATCCCGGCAAAAGCGGCACCCATCAGGAATGAATGGCTTGGATGATTTGGCACACGCCAAACATTTTTCAGGAAAATGATTTTGAGATGATGTTTTCTCCAATTCCATTTCAGATAACCTCCGGATTCCAAAACGGCTTAAGAAGGGATTCCAGACCGTTTACTTTGATTTCATTTCATCAACCCATACGCAACATATCACCCAAATGTCCTGCTGGAAACCCTTTTTGGGAAAACCAAACCACATAAGGTTCGAACAGGTCGATCAAAAAACGCTCCTAATCCTTTGCAATAGGGGCATCAGCGCCGCTTTGGACCGGCTTTTCACCATCCCAGGTCACCGCATACTGGCCGAGTTTACGCTTTCGCTCAGTTCATTTTTATTGATTTTATCCAAAACGCACCTATTAACCGAGAAATTGGGTGCACATTTACCGATTTGGTTTATGGGTGCGAGCATATGCGCGACACTGGAAGTTGTCAACAATCCTATTTTAGGAGGTAGTGAGAAACTTTCCATTGTTTGGGCAGATTCAGGTGAAAATCAAACACCCGCCTTTTCTCAAATTCCATCAATTGACAACCTTCTGCCTTTTCTTTATGCTGCCGCTGACTTTGTCCATCAAAAACGATCATGAAATGGAAGCCCTTTTATGCCTGTATACTCTGAAAGCCCGAACTACGAATCCCTGGCAGAGGCGCTGTACAGCTACACGGTAGACACCCTGCGCCCCTTAACCAAATTTGTCTGCGATAAAACACCTTCCCGAAAAGGGGACATGGTGGCAGCCATATGCCGCACCATGTTAAGCGATAAACTGAAATTTCATTTTGGCAGGCTGAGTGATATTGAAAAGGCAGCCGTTCAGGAAGCGATATTTTCACCGGAAGGCGAGCTGAACTTAATCAAATTCAAGGCCAAACATCAGCAAGAGGCACCGATCGGCCGAAGCCTTGGATGGCGTTCAAATGGCTACCTGGTCGATCTTTTTATTGTCAACCGGCATGTACCTGATGACCTGGGCAACTTATTAATAGAATTCATCAAAAAGCCTGAAAAGGATCGCATTAAATATGCGGACAAGCTGCCAAAATCCATCCGTCTTGGCATCAATGAAAAGACGGTCGACCAGAAACTCCTAGTCCGCAATACCGCTTCAGCCGCCATAAACAACCTGCAAACTGTTTTAAGGCTCGTTGAAGGGGACAAAATCAAGGTCGGCGCGAAAACCGGACGTCCGACCCTGGCCGCCCAGAAAAATCTGGCCAGGCTCCTTCAGGAGGGTGACTGGTATGAAGCGGATGATATTCTCGGGGGCATCGGCCATATACAGGCCTTTGCGTGGCCGATGCTGTTGCAGGGCGTGGGTCTGGCAAAAGCCGACGGCAGCACGCTCAAGCTCACCAACAAGGGGAAAAAAGCCCTCAGGGGAAACTTTCCCCAAATTATTAAAGATGCCTGGGACCGATGGTACGCCAGCAAATTCCTGGATGAATTCAGCCGGGTGGACCGGATCAAAGGCCAGAAGGCATCCAGGGGCCGCGCACTGTTTGCCGTACAGACGCGAAGACCGGTTTTATATGACGGTCTTACGCTTTGCACCCCCGGGAAATGGCTCAAGGTGAAAGAATTAATACGTGCAATGAATTCGGAAGGGTTTGATTTTGAGGTGGCGCGTAACGCCTGGAAGCTCTATATCGGAAACTCCCAGAGTGGATATCTAAATGAGTATGAGGACCTGAGAATGATCGAAAAACGATACCTGCTGGTCTTCCTGTTTGAGTATGCCGCCACTCTTGGAATCATTGACGTGGCCTACATCCATCCTGACGGCGCACTTTCCGACCACCCGTACCAATGGGGCTGGGGTATGGACGATGTGACCTTTTTGAGCCGTTACGACGGCCTCATGTATATACGGCTCAATTCCCTTGGCGCTTTTGCCATGGAAATGACCGATATTTATGAAACCGAACCCACTGAGGCACGGGCGGTTTTCACAGTTCTGCCGAATCATGATGTGGTGGTAACCGACGCGCAGGCCTTGTCGCCGGCAGACAAACTTTTCCTTGAAAAAACCTGTCAAAAACAATCATCCGCATTATGGGTCCTAACCACGCGCACCCTGCTTGAGGCGGCGCAAAACGGGACCCGCATCGAGGAGATTAAAACCTTTCTGAAATCCCGGTCCGCCCAACCCATTCCAAAAACCGTAACGACCCTCTTAACCGATGTGAAAAAGCGTTCAACCGGGCTTGAATACGCCGGAAGAACCCATCTTGTCGCATGCAAAGACACCGTGCTTCAAAAACTGGTGGCATCCGATACAAAGCTTTCAAAGCTGTGCCTGCCGACGGGGAAAAAACATCTCGTCATCATGCCGGGAAAAGAAAAACAGTTTATAACGGCCCTGGTCCACCTGGGCTATATTGTGCCGCAGCTGCGAGAACAGATATGACCGATTTCAACCCCGCCAACCCGCTCATCGTCCAGGGCGATCACACCATTTTGGTGGAAGTCAACAGCCCCCGTTATGAAGCGGCCCGCAATGAACTAATCCGATTCGCGGAGCTGGTCAAATCTCCTGAACACATTCACACCTACCGCATCACCCCGCTTTCCATCTGGAATGCCCGGGCCGCCGGCATTCCCGCCACGAATATTGCCGAGGCCTTGAGCGAATTTGCAAAATACCCGGTTCCGGAACATGTACTGGTGGAGATCAATGATTTCGCATCCAGGTTCGGCCGTCTGAAACTCCGACGCAACGGGACAGGCCTCGAACTTTCCGCCGACAGCGAAACCCTTGCGGAAGAAATCGTTCATACCCCCGCCATCGGGGATCTTCTGGCTGAGCGAATTTCAAAAACCGAATTTCATATCAGGGCGGTCGATCGCGGTAAAATCAAGCAGGCGCTTATCAAAGCCGGGTTTCCGGCGGAAGACCTTGCGGGGTATGTAAAAGGCGAACGGGTTGATTTCGCCGTACGCACCGCCACCGCAGGGGGTATGCCTTTTTCTTTCCGCCCCTACCAGCAACAGGCGGCCGACGTCTTCCACGCCAAAGGCGCCGATCAGGGTGGGGCCGGCGTCATCGTGCTCCCCTGCGGCGCCGGAAAAACCATTGTAGGGATCTCCTGTATGGCGCAGCTTCAAACGTCCACCCTAATCCTCACCACCAATGTGACCGCCATTCGGCAATGGAAGCAGGAGCTCATGGACAAGACCACCCTTTCCGAGAAGGACATCGGAGAATACAGCGGGAGCACCAAAGAGATTTGCCGGATCACCATCGCCACATACCAGATCATGACCTATCGCCCGAACAAGGAAGGCGATTTTCCGCACCTGACCCTTTTTGACGACCGCAACTGGGGGTTAATTATCTACGACGAGGTCCATATGCTTCCCGCCCCCGTTTTTCAGGTAACCGCCGGCTTGCAGGCCAGACGGCGCCTGGGCCTGACCGCAACCC
>JAGHDR010000419.1 GCA_021159825.1 Deltaproteobacteria bacterium
GCCGCCCTGAATCCCGGACCCAGGTTGATATCCCGTAGTGACCAGCGTTTCGCTTCTTCCGGTGCGCCTTCCACGCGAAGCAAGGCATTTTGATCACCGGGCTTCAGGGAAACATCGAACTGGTCCAGGGGAAACTGCAAACCCTTTCCCACGGCTTTCACATAAGCCTCCTTGCGCGTCCAACCGGCAAAAAAAGCCGCCGTTTCTTCGTGGGGTTGAAGCTTTTGAAAAGCCGTCTTTTCGTGGGTTGAAAAGAAACGATCCACCAATGCGGCGGCTTTCGGTTTCGGCCGAACCGCTTCAACATCAACCCCCACTTCCCTGCCGTATGCAACAGCATAGAGCGCACGACCGCCGCTGTCGGAGAGATTGAAACGAATCTCGGGATTGCCCCCGTTAACAGCCGGTTTTCCACCGGGACCTTTACGGAATCGGATCGCTTTCGGAAGCCCATCCCAATAACCGCTCAGAATTTCCCGGAGTCTGCCCCGGCAAACGATGAATCGCTCCCGGTGGCGGTCAAACCGGAATCTCTCGGCCCGTTTTCGTTCATCTTCCGACAAAGCAATCCGGAACTCAGGGATCCGCTTCATTTGACCGTCAATATCTTCCCACCAAAGATCAACCCAATCCATGGGCAATTTCAGCGCTTCAGATACGCCCATATTCAATACCATTTTTCACCTGATCTCATGGATCACCCTGAAATACTATTGAAGACAATGTCGTGGGTGGCGCCCGTTGTCAGTAATTGCGTCCCCCCGGAATTCTCCACGATATATTTTGTGGCGTCTCTTGGAGATTAGAGCTTTCTCGAGAAAAGCGCAACCCCCGTAATGGAGGATAAGGGGGAAATTTTTATGGGTATTTCCGGGGATCTTTGTGGGGGATCTTGACTTTTAAAAGTTTATTGGGTAAATATGGGTATGTTTATGGATATATAAAAAGGGACACGCAATGTTAGATCCTTCTGTAAAGATAACCAAAAAGATGTTGAACCTGATCGCGGGGATCGATGAGTTTAAAGGGGAATGGAAAGCCATTGGGAACCTGGCGCCGGAGCGTCTCGATGCGCTGAAACGTGTTGCAACAATAGAATCCATCGGTTCATCAACCCGGATAGAGGGCGTAAAACTTACAGATCAGGAAATAGAACGATTATTATCCGGGCTTGATAAAAAATCCTTTGAATCCAGGGATGAACAGGAAGTTGCAGGGTATTCAGATGTGATGGACACGGTGTTTGAATCTTTTGAAGAAATACCCTTTACGGAAAATCATATCAAGCAGTTGCATAAGATGCTTCTTCGATACAGTGCAAAGGACATCCGTCATCGGGGTGAATATAAAAGATTGCCCAATCACGTGGAAGCTTTTGACCATGACGGTAAAAGCCTTGGGGTTATTTTTGAAACTTCATCACCCTTCAATACGCCGGAAGATATGAGAGAATTAATCGAATGGAGCGACATGCAATTAAATGAAAAGGAACTCCATCCCCTTTTGACCCTATCAATATTTACAGTCCATTTTTTGGCGATACATCCTTTCCAGGACGGCAATGGAAGGCTGTCGAGAATACTAACAACCTTGTTGCTTCTTAAGAAGGGATATCAATATGTTCCTTACAGTTCACTGGAAAGTGTTATTGAAAGGAATAAAGACAACTATTATCTGGCGTTGAGAAGGACCCAGAGCACATTTGAATCCGGCCGTCCTGAATATGGCCCCTGGATTTTATTTTTTTTAGATGCCCTTGATACTCAGAAGGAGATTTTGGCCCATAAGATAGAAAGGGAAAAGATCATTATAAAGCTGCCAAGGTTATCAAGGCAAATTCTCGAACTGGTAAAGGGTCATGGAGAACTATCCATATCAGAGATTGAATCTATTACCAAGGCAAACAGGAATACAATAAAGGTCAAACTGCGTGAGTTGGTTAAACGAAGGTGTTTGGTCAGTCAAGGCCGGGGTAAAAGTACCCGATATACGATCGGCAGTATTCAACAGGTTTAATCTTATGGCTATTGATTACCGAATTCCAACAATATCTGTTTCCGTCCCGGGAAGGGCTCTTTCGCCTAAGTTGCCGTAGCGGTGATAGGTGTTGCAGAGGCTCTGTTCATGGAAATAGTGGATCATCTCTATCCAGCCTTCCATGAGCACCGGGTCGCGCGAAATATGACATCCTTTTTCGGCTGCCGCCTCATAAACCTTTGTGGGCACGCGGTCGGCTGCGGCATAGCGGATGAGCGGGCATCCGCGAAACAGTCCCTATGAGCTCCTCGTCCGTCTGTTCCCGTGGCGCCAGGCCGTCCAGGAACCGGACACCGTCGGTGGTGTTCAGAAATCCGACGTCGCGGGAGCGGGTCCCGGGCCGTATGCTCAAGACGGTTTTGCACCCGGCGATCCGGGCCGCAGCCACGCGGGTCAGGATCTCGAAAAGCGTATCCTGCTCGTGCATACGGACAAGGACCTGGTCATAGGGGAGGTAGCGGAAAATATTATCCTCTCCTCTGAGCTTGAAATAATCCTTTTCCTTTGAGAACGCCTCTTCCATCCAGTAGAGGCAGCTCCGTACCCCGAAAACATAATATCCGAAGGTACGGTGATCATGGCGATTGCCTCCAATTGTTTTTGTCGCTCAATATAATAAATTAGCATATTACACAGCTAGCATAAAGTATGCCATACATACATGCCAATGCATATTTATTTGGATGTTTATAAACAGAAAAACGCATTGCAATGTGCAAATTACATTTAATAACAACCGGTTAATCGTCGTACAAAAAAATAGCGAAATTAAAAACAAAACCTTTGCATGTTTTTCCTGAATAGCTTAGAAGTCAGGTTTAGTTAAAAATTGTTGTGGTTTTGTCGGCTAATATGCAGAAATGGATGTTTGACGACAAAAAAAACCGCACAATCACTGGTTAGAAGGGGAACAAAATGAATATGAGGATAAAGTGAAAATACTCCAAATGGCGATAAGCGATATAGTGATGGTGTTCGGCCTGCACTTCGGGTTACTTGTTCTGGTCCTGTACTCTATTCTTGGTTCACACAGAATGAAACGAGATATGGCAAGCGTAAAGAGGGGTGAAAAAAGTTGGAACTACTTCTATCTCGCCTACGGCATTTTGTCTGTGATAATTATACAAATTATTTCCCTTTCTGATTTTGGCAAGGGTTGCAAAGTGTTCATTGTATTCGTGGACTTAGGGACACTACTCTATCTGGCGTTTTTCAACAGTTGGTTTCGGAATAAAATCATCGGGTTCATCGTGAAATCGCAGACCAAGGAAGAGGGAGGATGACAAAAAAAGACCTTCTAACCAGTGACTTCACCTGACCGCCAACAGTCGGCGGTTTTTGAAAGGCTCTGCCCCGCATCAAAGCAGGTGGTTATTCAAGATTCAGTGCTCCGCAGTGTTGGCGGCAGGTGAGTTTTGCGTTAGCCACCCGATTGATACCTTGACAAAGCACCTTTCGTTATGTACACTTAGATGCACATAAAAGGAGGCGCAACAATGAAAACTGTTACATTCACCGATTTCCGTAAAAAGGCTTCAGGTTTCATTACTGAGGTAGAACATGGAGAAACACTTGTTCTCTTGCGTCGTGGGAAGCCCGTAGCGGAAGTAATTCCATTTTCCGATGAAGTTCGACGGACGCCCTCATGGAAAAAACCAGGAATCCGGCTGCAAATGCACGGAAGTGACCTATCTTCAGCTATTTTGGAAGAACGTGAGGGCGGACAATGAGACTGTCTATTGACTCTTCCTCATTTGCTAAAAGGTACATCCAAGAAAACGGCAGCGACAAACTCGATGATTTGCTTCAACGTGCTTCGACTCTGGCTCTCAGCGTTATCTTAGTGCCGGAAATCATCTCCGGCCTGAACCGACGGTTACGAGAAGGTCCCCTTACCGGCAATAATTATAGAAAAGCTAAAAAACAACTGCTGGATGATGTGCGTGATACAACTGTCCTTCAGCTCACACCGGCGGTTATTTCACAATCCGTCAAACTTTTGGAAAACAATGTGTTACGCGCCATGGACGCTTTACACGTAGCTTGTGCTCTGGAGTGGGAGGCTGATCTATTTGTAACCTCAGACAAAAGGCAATTTGACGCGGCCATTAACTCAGGTCTTCAAACCAAATACCTCGGCCAACCAAATGCTTGAGTGGACGCGAAGAAGCTCAACGGCCTTAGGAACGTGGCCAAAAAAACTTCCCAAACTATGCATCATATCTTCGGGCCATTTTTGCCCGATCTGAAATTACAAAAATATCAAAATAGCCTGCTATTCCTTCAACTTTTGTGATTTAAGATCGAACAAACCTGACCCAAATCTATGCGCCTACTTGTGAAAGTTATTTCGTCCACGTTCCTTATTTAAAAAAAGAATCGAACCAGCCAGTTCACC
>JAGHDR010000168.1 GCA_021159825.1 Deltaproteobacteria bacterium
GAAATGCTCCCCGTACAGAAGAAAAACAAACACCTATGCCAAATCTGAAACAGGCCTTCAACGCGTTTTGAACATCTATTGGGTAATCCACAATTTCGTAAGAGTTCACTTTACCACTAAAGAGGTGCCTGCGGTCAGCTTAGGGGTGATGGAAAGCGGTCTCACCGCCGAAAACCTTTTCAGCGCACAATTGATATAACTTATTTAACTTGAAATGTTTTTAACACCTATTCAACTGAACCAGTGCCGCGGAAACCGTTATGGAAAATCATCTGGTGGCGCGGTTGGGAACCCGCTGGATGTTCGAGCCTGAGACGGGACGAATTCTGAAGGGCTGGTGGGCTCAGGGAAATCAATATAATCTGCCGCAGTTCCTGGCACGAAACAGCCTGGGTGAAATGAGCTCGGATTCAATGGTGAAACGCTGGGAAAAAGGGTTGGAATAGTCCTTCCGTCTCTAAAATCCGTCTCTCGTTCCCACGCTCTGCGTGGGAACGGTGCCCAGGACGCTTTGCGTCCCTACCAACGGTCTTTGATCGTAGCCTTATACAAAGTGCTTAAGCTTATATTTCCAACACATAGGCGGGATTTAGCGCTTTGGCAACCGTGCTGTGTACTATCTTCAGTATCCCATCATTGATAGAACCCAACTTCTTAACAAAGCGCTGGTTTGCAAAATTCTTAACCTGAAAACAGTCTATGGCAGAAACTTTAGATAACCCATTTCCTTCGCTATTCTCAACTCTTACCATCCAAGGGTAGTGAGCATAGTTGGGTTTCCAATCAGTTACAGGAACAATAATCTTGAGCGGAAGCCTTCCTATTTCGTCATGACTTACTACAATCGCAGGTCTCTCTTTTGATATTTCAGAGCCCACTTTTGGGAAAAAATTTACAAGCCAGACTTCACTTTGCCTAATATTCATACAAATCTCCATTGTCACTACCCATCTCTTTTGCCAGCGCCATATACTCTTTATCCTCTAATGCCATAGAAACTCCCCGGCGCCACCTCTCTATCTCTTTTTGTTTCAGATAATTGGCTATGGCTTCATTATAGATTGCAGAAAGTGAAATCTGTAAATCCTCTTTGAGCGCTACGACCTTCTCTTTTAACTCAGTGGATATATTGAAGGTTACTTTTTCCATGGAACTATTTCGTGATAATGCCATACCTTTCTCCTTATATATTTGCCTTATTATGCCATGGCGAAAGGGTATTGTCAACAGCCCATCCTTACTTGAATCCTAAACAACACAACATGGAAAACAACGTTCACCCTGGGGAGCTGTGGTTCTCAAGATTCATTAAGGGAAAAGTCCGAAGTTTCCGGGTTTACAAACTTGTGGACGGATTTCATTTGATATCGTCTTCCAGCGTTCGATAGAGGCCCCGGAACTGGTGATAGGTCAACCCCAGGATGCGGGCCGCTTTTTTCTGGTTATGCCTGGCCGATGAGAGGGACCGGTTCATCATGCGAACCTTTAATTCCCGGACGGCGTCCTTGAGTGACATGTTGAGAAGGTCATCTTCCACGACTTGGACCTGGGGATCTACCGAAGGCTTTGGGACATTCAGCAAGTCCTCCCTCATGTGAAAACGCTCAAACGGATCAAACACGATTTCCGTTATTTCTACGGCATCGGTTCGATACACGGCCCGCTCCACCACGTTTTTCAGTTCTCGAATGTTGCCGGGCCACGGGTAGTTTTCCAGAAGGGCCATGGTTTCAGGGGCAAATACCGGTGTGTCCGGACGTTCCATCTCAAAGGCTATTCTGGATGCAAAATGGTTGGCCAGAAGGGAAATGTCTTCGCTTCTCTCCCTCAAAGGGGGCAAAAAGATCACTTCAAAGGAGAGGCGGTCCAACAGATCAGACTTGAAATGACCCTCTTTTGTCCGCTTGGCCAGATTCATATTGGTGGCTGCCACAAGGCGGACATCCACTTCAATGCTTTTGGAGCTGCCCACCCGCTCAAAAGTGCCGTATTCCACCAGTCGAAGGGTTTTTTCCTGTACCTCAAGGGGCATATTTCCGATTTCGTCCAGGAAGAGGGTGCCCCCGTGTGCTGATTCGAACCGGCCGGTCCGCCGTTGTTCCGCCCCGGTGAAAGCCCCTTTCTCATATCCGAAAAGCTCGGATTCGATCAGGGACGGGGCCAGGGCTGAGCAATTCAAGGCAATATAGGAACCTTTCCAGCGCTTCGAAAGAAAGTGGATGCGGGCGGCGGCCAACTCCTTGCCCGTTCCCCTTTCCCCCAGAAGCAGCACCGGCCTGTCGATGGGGGCAACTCTGGAGAGCTGTTCCTGCAGGTCCAGAAATGTTTCGGACTGTCCAAGGGCGTCATGGGATCTGGAAACAGACTCGGGAGAAAGAGGTTTTCGTGAGGATGTCTCGTAATGGTTCATGGCTAAAAAACCTTTTTAATGGGTTAAAAAGCAATATATTGGTAATTATGACCATTCTGCTCCGGCGTGTCAATCCCCTAAATCCTTGATTCCCCTTGAAATTGGAATGAAGTGGGGATTTGGCATGGTTCCTGCTCATCAAATTCGGCATAACTTTTGGTATTGAGATATTTTTTATTGCTGGAGGGATGAATATGGGAATTTTTACACGCTTTCGGGATATTGTCAGCTCAAACATCAATGTCATGTTGGAGGGGGCCGAAGATCCGGAAAAACTGATTAAGCTCATGATCCGCGAAATGGAAGACACCCTGGTTGAATTGAAAGCCTCCTGCGCCGGCGTGATCGCCAGGGCTGCAAAGACCCGACGTCAATTGGAGGAAATCAATGAGCGCGTCAAAGTATGGGAGGGGCGGGCGGAATTGGCGGTCAATAAGGGGCGGGATGATTTGGCACGAGAAGCCCTGATGGAAAAGCGGAAATACACCGGTAGGACCCAAGACCTGGAGCAAGAGCTTTCTGAATTGGATACTCTGGTGGGGCAGTACCATGAGGATATTCAGCAGTTGGAGGAAAAGCTGCAAAAAGCACGGGAAAAACGGCGAATTTTGGTGCAACGCCATATTCATGCGGTTCGGAAACGACGCGCCCAGGAGGATATTCGCCGAATTGAAAGCAGCGATGCGGTGATGAAATTTGAGGCTCTGGAAAACCGTATCGAGCGGATGGAGGCGGAAGCGGATCTGGTGAATTTTGGAAAAAAACCGACTCTTGAAGCGGAATTTGAGGGGCTGATGATGAATGACGAGATCGAAAATGATTTGCAGCGTCTCAAGACGTCCATGAACCGGGGAGAAGAAAGGGTCGCACCGTGATGCATGGCGTAATGATTGTGTCCATCATATTCGGCGGATTGATCCTGTGTCTGGCTATTCTGGGTGGGACAATCCTCATGGGTATCAAGATTAAAAAGGGCGGTTTATCCCGCAAGGATCAGCGGTCCCAGACAGAAGACACGCGAATGATCCAGGAAATTTACCAAGGCCTCGAAAGCATGGAAAAGCGGATAGAATCCCTTGAAACCATTATTTTAAGGGGCCGGGGAAAGGATGATGAGCGATGAAAAAATGGATGGACCGGAGTTTTCGAGGGGGCCTTTATCGTTCCCGGAACGGGGCTATTCTGGGGGTTATTCGGGGCATAGCGGAATATTTCGATTTTTCCGTTTTCTGGGCCAGGATCATTGTCGTGATCCTGCTGCTGGTGAGCGGTTTCTGGCCTATCACCGGGCTTTATTTCCGGGCTGCGTTGATTATGAAGCCTGCTCCCGTTCTTCGCATCAACAGCGACGATGCCCACGATTTTTACGATAGTTACGTTCATTCCAGACCGCGTGCCGTGGACCGGCTCAAGCGCAGACACGACAATATCGAGCAGCGCATCCGGCGAATGGAGGATGCCGTGACGTCCCGGGATTATGACTGGGATCGTCGTTTCGACACTTGATCAGGGTGCAGGGAGAATCAAGAGGGGAATTTCCGTACGTTTTCTCCACAGCATCATTACCACCGTATCCGCCCGCTGGAAAAGGGCCGGCAGGGAATCGGCCTCCAAGCCCCCTGCTTCCAGCGCTTGACCTGCCTTGCCGGGAGTGCGGTTGTAGGCCATCAATTCCAAACCGCCCCTGCCGATATTCACAGCCATGGGCAGGCCCGTCGTCCCCATACCCAAGAATCCTATTCTGCTCATTTTTTGCCTCCAAAGCTTGTTTGTGCGGAAAGCACTGCGTTATCCTTATTTTGTTGCGTTATTGAATCTCCTTGCAACAACGCTGTCATGTTGAGGGGATGCTACGAAGGTATGCTGGAAAAAGCATCCCCCTTTTGGGGAGCTTTTTTTGCTGATAAAGGATAATCAGATTGTGATAGGTCTCTCAACATTTTTTGCTATTCCAAATGAAATTTCCATTTTTGTTGAACTCTTTTCCTTTTTTGGTATAATCCGGAGCGATGGTTCAAGAGGATGAAAGCACTGTAATTTCAAGGCTGGATTATGTATCCGTGAGTTGAGTAGGTTTCAATTTTTGTGTTGCGTTGATCCTAGAATAGGTAGAATTTGGGGGTTTAAAGATCGGGTCATATTTATGACAAAAATCCCAGTAATATCGAACCTATTTTTTATAATGTGCCTGAAATTGTTTCGGAACAGGCTTTCGATCAAGAAACATTTGAAACCGAGACATAATATCCGAAGGTACGGCGATCATGGCAATTGCCCCCAGTTTTTTTTGCCACTCAATATAACAAATTAGCATATTATGCGGTTAGCATAAAATATGCTATACATACATGTCAATGCATATTTATTTGGGTGTTCATAAACAGAAAAAACGCATTGCAAGGTACAGATTACGTTTAATAACAACTGGTTAATCGTCCTACAAAAAAATAGCGAAATTATAAGCAAAACCCTTGCATGTTTTTCATGGATAGTTTAGAGGTTAGGGCCAACTGAAAATTGTTGTGGTTTTGTCGGCCAGCATGCAGAAATGGATATTTGATGACAAAAAAAGCCGCACAATCACTGGTTGGAAAGCCTCAGCACCAAACAGAGGCTTCCTAGTTGTTTATCTCTTGTCAAACTTTACTCGACAGGCTTTTACAGAACTAAAAACAGCTCCACAAAACCACAATATATGGACATGCAAGACCATTGTACAGCCGTATATTGTGGATAGCTTTATCGAATTGTGCATTCTGTAACAACCTGTCGAAGCAAGGTTCCATCAGGTATCTGCTGGCTGTTGCGATAACTGCAGTCTACAGCCGGATAACTCCCATTTGTTCGTAGAGCGCATCAACTTTCCTCTGACCTTGACAATGGTGGCATAAAGTGCTACCGTTTTGCTTATGAAAGGCAAACACAAGAAAACTTTAACGGCCATCTTTACCACTCCAACCAGAGCAAATATCAGGTTTAGCGATATTGAATCTCTGGTCAAGGCTCTTGGAGGAGAAGTGCGCGAGGGCAGTGGTTCGCGGGTAGTCCTGGAAATTTCCGGCATAAGGGAGTACGCCCACAGGCCGCATCCAGGAAAAGAAGCGAAAAGATATGTAGTGGAAAAAATACGCGAATGGCTGAAAAATCTGGAGATAACACCATGAACAACATGACATACAAAGGATATTTTGCGAAAATCAACTTCGATGACCGTGATAACATCTTTTGGGGGAAAGTTGTCGGTATAAAAGACAGCATTACCTTTGAAGGGGAAACTGTTTCTCGGCTTACTGAAGATTTTCATAATGCTATTGACCATTACCTGACTGACTGTGAGCAAGAGGGCCGTATCCCGGAGAAACCATACTCTGGTAAGTTGACCTTGCGTGTCTCCCCTGTTATTCATGCGGAAATAGCATCTGCCGCAGCCCATACAGGGAAAAGCCTAAACAAATGGGTGACTGACACCTTAAGTCAAGCTATTCATGCTCATTGAGTTTATATTTTCGTGGTTGTTCAAGTTCATGGTTTCAAATCAAAACGGCTGTTCCAACAATTACATTCACACTGACCGCTTAACCCTGCCGATTTTTAGCGGTAGTTCAAAGTTGGGCACTGGTTCAGTTGAATAGGTGTTAAAAACATTTCAAGTTAAATAAGTTATATCAATTGTGCGCTGAAAAGTTTTTCGGCGGTGAGACCGCTTTCCATCACCCCTAAGCTGACCGC
>JAGHDR010000417.1 GCA_021159825.1 Deltaproteobacteria bacterium
AGCCGTTTGCCCCAGTAAAAGCTTAACCTTGCCACCTCTTTGACATGATCGAGACGGGTCTTGCCGCGATGGTGCGGATACCGAGATAACCCGGCGACCACCGGGTTCTCCAGCAGCGGCGCTGCCATGTTCATAAATTCCTTTTCCATTTCATACGAACTTCTCTTTTTTGAGTCATTTTCAACGAGGGGCCGTTTTCCCCTGACGACTATAAAAAAATCGACGGACATCAAAATAACCCCGATGACACCGAATATTCCCTTAACGGAAAGGGAGAGCCAACCTGTCAAATCCAGGTAAATCGGGAGCAGGAGATATTCAAACGCAAAAGCGAGTAAAACCCAGTAAATGGAAAACTTGAGACAAATATGCCCTTTAAACTGGAAACGCTGGTCGGCATAAACCCACAGCCGGACGTTGAAAAAACGCTGCGCATTAAAACCGGAAATGAGCTCAAGACCGGTTGTTATTACAAAATAGCATAATGCCTTCACAAAAATATTATAGTCATGGATAACCGAAACGGATGCCGTGAGGACCAGGGCGGCGGCGCCGTACAGGATGAGATAAGGACCTTTCAAGAGTCCGGGGTTTATAAAACGACCCTCACGTATGGACCGATAACAGACTTCCAATATCCAGCCCAGAAAGGAAAAAACCGAGAATGAGAAAAGGTTATTAAAAATATTAATGTCCACGCGATATATCTTCGGCCCCCGCCCCTCTTTATCAAAAAGGGCGGCAGGTATTGGTGCGCCTGCCGCCCGCTTTTCTCATAAAATGAATTATTTTTCGTCCTTAACCATGTCCGCTGCCTGAATCAGCAAATCAGAAAGCTGATGGCGCGCCTGTTTCTCCTTTTTCTCCATGGAAGCTTTGGCCGCATCAATCCCTTTTTCCATGGCCTCTATCTGCTGCGAGCCGGCCTCCTTGACCTGGGCCTTGCTGTGGGCGTACCAGGCTTTTGCATCGTCAAGATAAGCCTGGGCCTGCTCGTAGCCGGCCGTTGTCCGTGCCGCGAGCCGGGCCTTCAGAAGCGCGGCCTGAGCCTCGAGTTGCGCGTATCTTTTTTTGAACAACGCAGTTTCTTCACTCTTTTTGATGCGATCCCCATAGGATTTAATTTGGTTTTCAGTATTTGCAATCAGCACGCCAAGATTCTCTTTGGCATCCTCAGCGTTTAACGTCAGAGACTTGATGACGTCATTCGTTTCGTTTTTTAGCGCTGTTATGCCTTTAACAACGCCACGGGATGCACTTGCACTTGCTTCCGACAAATACCTGTCAGCCTCAAGCAGCGCCTGTTTCGCCTTCTCGGGAGAATGTTCGATCCGAAGGGCGATCTCAGCCTTCAGTTGGGATGCCTTTGCCTGGAGCAGACCCAGTTGGGTCTTAAGGGTCTGATCCCGGCCTTTTTCCGCCTTTTCCACATCTTTTGCCTTGTTTGTCTGTTCCGCGGCAAAAATCGTGGGCGCCGAGGACCCAATTACCAGCCCCAATATTACCAGCGTCATTACAATTACCTTATTAATTGTTTTATTTCTCCTCCTTTTTCAGGGCATCTTTGGCGCCCTTTAACATTCCCGAAATCGCTCCTTTGGCCATGCTCAGCGATATTTTTCCGAGCTGCTTAGCCTCTTCCGCCATAACATCCGCTGCCTTTCCAACCGCTTCAGCGCTTGCTTTGCCGGCCTGCTTCCCAACCGCTTTCAGCCTTCCAGCGGCAGACTCCCCGGTATTAAGAGTCTTTTCTCTCAAGGCAGAGGCGGTTTTTTTGGAGTGATCGGCGAGATTGTCTAAAACCCCCCTTGCTTTTTCTCCGGAACGTCTTGCCACCTTGCGGACGGTATCGGTGAAAAGGTTCTCCATTGTTTCAAGATCTTCTCTTGTTTGGGTAAGATCTTCCCGAAGAAATGTCTTTGTTTTATCCCCGACGGCGTCTGCCGATGCTGCAATTCCCTTCTGAACACCTTCAAAGGCCCCCGCTGCCGTATCTTTAACGCCTTTGCCGGCTTCTTCCGCCGCTTCCACCGCGCCGGAAATTACATTTTGGGTGACGCTCTTCACTCTCTTCCCTGTTAATCTGCCTTCTTCGAGCGCCCTTCCGGCGGCATTGGCGGCAATATGCGTCACCGTTTCTTTCACATCTTTACCGGACTCGATGGCCTGTTTGACGGCCTCTTTAACCGTTTCTTTGGTTAAACCCAATAATTCCGTGCTCTTCAGCTTTGTGTTTGCAACAGCAGAATTCACCTGCCCTTTGAGATCCTCGGACAATAGAGCGCCGGCTTCCGTTGCTCCCGTCAAGGCTTCCTTGAGACTTTGCGCCAGCCTCGCTTTGTTCTCTTCAAGTTGCGTTTCGAGGTCGCGGATTTCCTTCCGGGTGACCTTCAATGCCTGGTCCCCGTGGCTGCGAGCGCCGGCTATGGCGCCATGCACAGTTCCCTTCACGATCTCTTTTGCATCGGCGCCGTTTTCTTTCAGTCCCTCCACGGCGGCGGCTACAGCATCTTTGACAACAGGTCGAAGATCCTCAACGCCGTCCTTTGTTTCAGCCACGGCATCGGATACCGCCGATTTCACAATCTCACTGACCTTTTCCGAGCTGATCCGCCCGACCTCCTTGGTCTTCTTCAACTCCTCTGCAATACGATCTTTCATCTGATTTTCCGACATGATTTAGTCCTCCTTAGATCTAAGTTTTAAAACACTCACAAAAAAAATAGGAGATAAATACGCTTCGGTGATATAGCATAAAAATATCAGTGTAAAGCAAATATCCTTCCCCCCTTCTTTTCAAACATCAGACCATAAAATAGAATACTTATTAATTCATCGAGATAGTGCCCAACCTTTTCTTCACTTTCCTGGATCAGCCAGTTCAACTCAAATCCTCTCAATGCGTGAGCAATGGCCCGGGCCGTCAAAAGGAAATCATTAATGTGAAAAACCCCTTTTTCCACCCCGTCCTTTAAAATAGAATGAATGATATCCACTTCACATTCGAAAAGTTCATTGCGAATGCTTTCCGCTCTGGGCAATAGATTTTCTATCCCTTCTCGATCCAGATTCAAAATATTTTTAGCTTGGCGCATATACTTGAATTTTGCTTTGACAAAGGTAACCAATTTATCCGCGGGTAAAGCCTCCTGATCGACCCAGGACGACTCCCTGGCCACGATCTCATTTTTTTCCTGACTGAGGACTTTTAAATAAACCTGATCTTTGTTTCCGAAATAACTGTAGATGGTTGCTTTGGCCACCCTGGCCACGCGGGCCATCTCTTCGATACTCGTTTTTCGAAGGCCGTATCGCGCAAACATTTTCCCCGCGGTGTTCAGAATGGACTCGACTTTCTCCTGTTTCATTGTTCCCACGATTTCCTTTAATTTTTAAACGATAAACCGATTTTTGTATAAAATAAGAAGCGGGTCTGAAATGTCAAGGAGGAAAGTAAGGAATGAGCAGGTTTTCTCTTTTGGCCTTGATCATCGTTTCAGCCAACGTCGATATTGCTTGACTGTTTTCCCCCTTTCCGTGTTAAAGGCCTTGGATCCCGGACTTGAATTTGAGCCGTGATTTGCTACGAAAAAAAACATTTAAAAGCCATTTTCTTTTTATAATTCCCTTTTATTTGTCATTCTTTCCATATACAGTACGTCTGCAATCAATTATGTTCACACTCAATAAGATTTTGCATTTTGACAATGAAACAGAAAACAGATAGCTACTATCACCTTCTGGCCCGGAAGATGCTCCTGATCATTATCATTGCTGCGGTCCTGCCCATGCTTGTGGTCAGCAGTATCATCCTTTATCAGTTTGATAGATCCTACCACGTAAAAGTCTACGCCCACCTGGAGGAATTAGTCCTCAAGCATAAACAAAATATTGACAATTTCCTGAAAGAGAAATTGGGGGACATCCGCTTATTGGCAACGACGTTCAGCCTTGAAGAACTCAGCAACGAAGACTTCTTGAGGGACAGACTGGAAGCGCTGCAGCAGATATTCGGCTCTGTGTTTGTGGATTTAGGTGTAGTAAATGCCCGGAGCATTCAGGTGGCCTATGCGGGCCCGTTCAAACTGGGAAAGGCCCTCTATTCCACATCGGACTGGTTTCAAGAGACGATCAACAGTGAAAGCTTTATTAGTGATGTTTTCTTAGGCCTCCGCGGACTCCCGCATTTCATTGTGGCGGTTAAAGAGAACCATGATGGGGAATCATGGATATTGTGGGCAACCATCGACTTCGTGGTATTTAACGACCTTGTGGA
>JAGHDR010000121.1 GCA_021159825.1 Deltaproteobacteria bacterium
ATTCGGCAGATACAGGAAAAGATCATCAAGAACATTCGGAAATGGTTGAAAGAAAAGATTCCGAATTTTGAGGAGGAATACTCGGATTTTCTGAAATAAAATTCTTTGTTTCACCTGAGAATTCGGTGTAAATAAGCACCTATGAAATCAAAGTTCACAATGGACAGAGGGCCGTCATCCGTACTTGACGGTCGATTACTTCGGCATAGGGTCTTCTCAGGGGTTGAAGGCCTGAAACTCATCCCTTTGCTCTTGCTGTTCTTTTTTGCCGTTGGCCCGACCGGCTGTGCAACGGTAAACGACCGGGGCCCCCGGAAAACGATCAGCCCGACGGTTGAGGCCGTCGAACCCAAAATTTATCGTCCCGAGAAACCGGACGCCATCCAGAAAGCCTATGAGCATTTTGCCCTGGCCTCAGTCGCGTTGAACCAGGGTCGTTACCAAGACGCGCGGAAGTATCTTGAGGCGGCCATTCAGAATGATCCCGATTCAGCCTATCTGAATGCCAAAATGGCCATTTTACTGAAAGGGCTCAAAAAATATCCTGAAGCACTGGCCTATGCCCGGAAAAGCGTCGACATGAATCCTCAAGACACCCACACCCTTGCTTTGCTGGGAGACCTGTATGCACTAACGGGCAAGGATGAACTCGCCATTGTGGAATACCGGAATATTCTCAAACAGGATACCGACAATAAACGGATAAGGCTTTTGCTGACCACCATCCTGGTCAGGAAAAAGCAATTCGAAAAGGCTTTGGCACAGCTGGATATTCTGATCAAGCAGGATCCTGAACTCATCATTGCCTATTATTATCAGGGTAGAATCAACCTGGAGATGGGGCGCTACAAAGCGGCTGAAAGATCGTTGAACGAGGCGCTGAAGCGCAACAAAACCCTGGAACCGGCGCTGTTTGACAAGGCGACCCTCTATCAAATCACCCAGCGGAACCCGGAAGCGGCCAAGGCCTACGAAAGTTTGCTTTCCCTCTACCCCGACAACATCCCTGCCAGGGAGAGACTGGTGGAAGTATACCTGAAACTGGGTCAAAAAAGTGATGCGGCCCATCAAGTGGAACAGATCAAGAAACATTCAATCCCCGGCGAACCGGAACGGCAGGTCCTGGGCCTGATCTACTTGAAGCAGGGCAAAATCGACGCATCCATTGCTGAGCTGGATCTGATTGTTACGGCATGGCCAAAAGACCACAAGTCTCGATATTATCTGGCTACCGCATATGAAGAAAAGGGCGATAGTGACAAGGCGCTGGAGCAGTTCAAACTGATTGATCAGAAATCGAAGTATTACCGGAATGCTCAGATGTACATCATACACTTGCTGATCCTTGAAGAAAAATTCGACGAAGCATTGAAGGCCCTGGAGCAGTTAATGGCCATGGACCGGAGCAACACGGATCTGCATCTTATGCTGGCTGCCATCTATGAGGCACAGGAAAAATATGATAAGGCGATTGATGCGGTTGAAGAGGGTCTGACGTTGGATGAAAAAAATGTCAATCTTCGATTTCGTCTCGGTGTACTCCTGGACAAGGCCGGTAGGAAAGAGGCCTGCATTCAGGAAATGCGACAGTTGCTGGAAATTGACCCCGACAATGCCGATGCGCTTAACTATATTGGTTATACTTATGCTGAACAAGGCGTCCGCCTGGACGAGGCCCTGTTTCTGATTCAAAAAGCCCTGAAATTAAAACCTGACAGCGGGTATATTATCGACAGCCTGGGATGGGTCTATTTTCAGAAAGGCCAATATGAAAAGGCCTTACAGACCCTTCTGAAGGCGGCGACCCTGACGGGAGAAGATCCCACCGTTCAGGAACATCTGGGCGATGCCCACTTTAAGTTAAAACAATACCAAAAGGCCCTTCAAAGTTACGAAAAGGCTCTCTCTTTAAAGCACCCGGAGGAAACACGGATAAAAGAGAAAATTGCCGAGGTGCGTGAACGTTTGAAGACAGAAAATTGAATTTCACCAAAATCCATTCGGGAACCAAAACGCTCCTGACAGCTCTGGCGTTTCTCGCTTTTCAGTGCTGTTCTCCTTTAATGGTTAAGCCCCCCGCTCCCGCCTTAGACGAAGAAAGCGTTACATCCCTTGTGTCTGCCTTTAGCGCCCAGGAAGAAAAAGCAAAAACGCTTTTTTTCTCGGGTACACTGACCCTTAAGGAGCAGGATGTCGAAAATTCAGTTCAAATCCTGATGATTGCGGATGCAACCTCTCGGACGGGTACTGATGATAGGGCAGGCACAGGGGCCTGCCCCTACGGGCGGATGAAAATTGAAATTACCCACCCCTGGGGGAAAACCCTCATTCATATACTCATTGAGGGCCAACGACTTGATATCCTGGATTTTACTGAAAAGCGATTTTACAGGGGCCGCTTGAAAAGTAATCGCCTTTCGGAACGGATCCCGGTTCCGCTCAACCCATGTCTGCTGTGGTCCCTGGCAAGGGCATTTCCAGCCCTACTCAAACACCATGAGGCCGCATCCTTTGCGGGCAATCAAATCACCCTTCTGGACCCCGAAGGCGAAAAGGTTCAGGTTTTTGAACTCTATTCCAGTGAACCGCTTCCATACAGGGTATCTTTTTGTAAAGAAAACGCAGTAATGGTTTTTTCTGATTTCGAAGACGACGACGGCATCCTCTATGCGCGAAAGGTGAATTTTCATGGCCCCGACCCTAAGGTTGGCCTGGCAATCGAGATTGACCAAATGAGGTTTAACACCCCCCTTCCGGAAGCGGTATTTAGAATGGAAGTACCCCGCGATTTCAAGACCGTCCATTTGAAGGACGACGATCCGGAGCATTAGGTTTGGATATCTCATTTGTCATTGTCAACTGGAATACCCGAGACCTGCTGCTTCAATGTCTGACGTCCATTTATCAAACGGTCGCACATATAAACTTTGAGGTCTGGCTGGTGGACAACGCTTCGACCGATGGAAGTGTTGCCGCCACACGGAGGGCCTATCCGGAAATTCATATCATTGAAAACACGGAAAACCTGGGGTTTGCTGCTGCCAACAACCTGGCCTTTTCCCGAATGGGGGGCCGCTATGCCGTATTGATCAACACCGATGCCCGGCTCAAGGCAGGCGCCATTAAAAACCTCTTTGATTTCATGGAAGAGGCGCCGGGCGCGTCAATGGCCTGCGGGCAATTGCTCAATGAAAATGGTTCAAAGCAGAATTCCATTGCGCCCTTTCCCACGCTGTTTTCCCTGATCTCTAACGAGACCTTTTTGAGGCTTTTATTTCCTCAAAAATACCCCAGCAAAAGGAAGCACTATACCACTCCCTTACCGGTGGATTCGTGTATCGGGGCCTGCATCATGGTTCGAAAAAGCGCCATGGATCGGGTGGGTTTTCTGGATGAACGGTATTTTTTCTTTATGGAAGAAACGGACTGGGCCTATCGTATGAAATTGGCGGGATGGAAAGTTTATTTTGTCCCTCAGACTGAAATCTTCCATGCCCAGGGAAAAAGCGTCGGCAGCGGGGTTTCTGCAAGGATCCTCTTTTATCG
>JAGHDR010000229.1 GCA_021159825.1 Deltaproteobacteria bacterium
AAGGAATGCAACAATAATAAGAGATATCTGCTTCCCCTGGAATGGGAGATGTATCTGAAAGACCTGGCCGGAAGACCCATTTAAGTTTTTTGGGAAGGCTCGACCCGATCTACCGCTACCACCGGAAGGCCGTGTGCCTCATCAAGATTCAGAAGCCGATCTGCCCGGCCCGAATTAACGGCGAATTCCAGATGGTCGGTGCTGCCGAACAGGGCCAGCAACTTCCCCTCTGCCCCATCAGCGTAGGTTTCCATGACCCCTTCGATACTTTCTTTTTCCACCCGAATGACCATTTGACGACCCCCGAGAAAACGGACCAGGTCTTCGCGACGAATGTTGGTAATGATATTGCCGAAGTGATCGATCCTCACCGCCCACCCGAAAAGGGTGTCTCCTTTTCGGGTGGGCGTCGTGTCGGGTATGCTTATGGGATTTTCCAACCGTTTACCCATTATTAAGGGATCCGTGCCGAGGGAAAGATGACCGGCGACCGGCGCAAAAATATCGCGCCCGTGAAATGTGGGGGAGATGTGGGGCAGAAAGAATTTCCTATTTGTCAGGTGAATGACGAGAACCTCGTCGTTGGCTTTGATGATGGGCCAGAAAAGACCGTTATCCGGGCCCACAAAAAAATGATTCCGGCTTTTAACCAGGATCGGTTTTCTGTTCGTTCCCACCCCGGGATCCACCACCGCCACATGAATGGTGGCCGGCGGGAAAAAAGAATAGGATTCCCCCATAACATGGGCCGCCTGGGTGATGTCCCCGGGCGCAATCTGATGGGTCAAATCCACGATTGCGGCATTCGGGTTCAGGCCCAGCACGACGCCTTTCATGATCCCCACATAAGGATCCTTGGTCCCAAAGTCTGTCAAGAGTGTTATGATTCCCACGTGTTTAACCCCTCATCCGCTATTTCATTTATGATACTTCCGTGATTTATGGTACGTCAAATAATGGGTTTATTTAAGTCAACCTGCGGTGTCTTATCATAAGAAAATGAAAATCAGAAAGCCACTATTTATCATATTCGGTGTTTTCCTTTTGACCCTGATGCTGGGTGTCGGCGCGAGCCTTTACTATTATACCCATCCCCCAAAGGTAAAGGCACTCGTTGAAAAAGCGGTATCACGAACAACCGGCGCTTCTATTTCCATTCAACATCTGAGCTATTCATTGAACCCGATAAAAATTCATGCGAAAGGCATTACTTTTCAGCCGGCGGGGGAAGAGAATGGATTTTCCGCTCAAATTCAGGATGTTATGGCGGACTGTGTTCTGGATGGATCCTTCGGACGGAAAACCCTCATTTTCAGGACCCTGAAGGTCAACGGTTTTGAATGCCGGGTGCGTAAAGGGGCAACCGCTGTTACAAAAGACCCCGGAAGTGAAGAAAGACCCTCTTTTTTGAATTCCGTGGCCGGACTTTTCGCCTCCTTCTTTCTTTTTAAGGATTTCAGGCTGGAGGCGGCTGAAATGGGAGAAGGCCATGTGATTGTCCGATGGGGCGGTCGTAGAATTGAGGTTTCAGGGTTGTCAGGACGTCTCAATGCCGATCATTTAATGGATTTTCGAGGCGGCATCACGGTTGAATCACCCAGCGGACATACCATTCTCTCGATCCCTGATTTGCATATTGAAACCACCAGCGCCATGTCCCTTGCCGACCCACAGATCGATTTCACACTGGCTTTTTCCGACTTAAATCTCACCCTTGAAGGCGTTGAGGGAAAGTCCGGTGACCTCAACATTTCAGGCCCCATGGACTTTTCCGGAACATTCTCAGGAGAGACAAAACAGGGCCAGTGGCTTTTTGACTGTAATGTGCAAGGGAATATGAAAAACAATCCCGTTTCATACCGAGCCAAAACAATCAATATAAAAGGGTTGATGACGGCTCAGGTTACGGTTCAAGGACCCGTTTCCAATTTAAAGCTGTCGGGAAAGCTGACAGGGAATCAAGTGGCCTTTAAGGGGAAGGGCGTTTCCATGAAGTCCGCCACCGGAACCCTTAACTTTTCGGGAACTTACCCAAATTTTGATATCAAGAAACTTTCGTGCCGTATTCCTGAAATTAAGCATCTGACAGAAAAAAAGGTGTTTTCCGTTGAGCACGTACAAATCGGTTCCACACAAGGGCGGGTCAACTTGCTTAAGCGGTCCCTGAATTTTCCGGAAATCAGGATAAATTCCTCCCTTTTAAGCAACATTCTGGCGGCTTTTCAATTGGATAACGGCCGACTGACACTCACGGCAAAGGGAAAAGAGACGGGCTTGACCCACGCGGCCTCCCGCTTGAAATTGCTGCCGTCCGATTGGACCTTTCAGGGAATGGATACCATTGCAGTCACGGCAACGGTGGGTAAAAAGGGCGCAATCACCTTTTCCACTGATCTGGCCCTTAAAAAATTTGGTTTTCAAAACCCGCAGGAAACCTGCCTGGGCGAAAACATATCCTTCCAGGCCCATATTTCAGGCCGAATCACACCTGTTCCATCAACCATAAGGGCAACTGCCGAGTTATCTGCCGATGGTGGAGAAGTGCTGATGGATCGGTTTTATTTTGATCTTGGGGAAAACGCTTTTTTTGCAAAATACAACGGAAGCTACCAGGGACTTAATAAACGTCTGAAACTGGACAATTTATCCCTGGGAATGAACAAGATTGTCACAGCCCATGTGACGGGAACACTGTTTCAAGCAGGGGATGAATATGAGGGGGAACTGTCCCTCGGGATTCCGGATACTCCCCTGAAAGCGCCATTTCACCGGTTGATTCGGGAGCCTTTTCAGATGGAAGAACCGGCCCTTTCAACCGTCAGGCTGGAGGGTATTGTCGGGGCGGAAGCGACCCTGAAAGGCAAGCGCTCCCATTGGA
>JAGHDR010000274.1 GCA_021159825.1 Deltaproteobacteria bacterium
CAGAGAAACGTGTCTTCATGGGTTTGGTTGTGATGGCGATTTTCAGTGATACAGGCCGTTTCCAGGTTCCGATGGGTCAGAAGAATCGGCTTGGGGGACCCCGTGGTGCCGGAAGTAAAATAGAGCGCGGCTTCATCCAGAAGGCCGATTTTCCTGCCGGGATCATCAAGCGAACTCGTTTCAAGGAAATCAACAAAGGCTTCCGCATAGGAAGGCTTCATTTCATCGGATCCCACAAATATGAAATTATCGATGGTCTTCAAGTTTTCCTTGATGTCATCGATGCGCCCGATAAACTCCTCGCCGAAAACCATGGTTTCGGCTTCCACAATATCCGCGCAATACCCGATGTCCTCAGCGGTAAACCGAAAATTCAGCGGAACCGCCTATGCACCGGTTCGCAGAATGCCGAAATAGGCGGGGAGCCATTCAAGGCAATTCATCATCAAGTGGATGACTTTATCGCCTCGCTTCACACCCTTGGCAAGCAAACCATTGGCGACCCGATTGGCTATCCCATCAAATTCTTTCATGTCAAAGTCGACAGACCCCCTTTTTGGGGGTCTCGCTCAACAAGGGCAATCTCATCTCCGTACATTCGAGCGTTTCTTGCCAAAATTTCCGTGATAACCATATTCTGATCTCCTCAAAAGCTATATATTAGCTATATCGTAATCATAAAGAAAGAAGGCGGAGACTGTCAAGAAAAAAGGCCGGCAATTTTTTTCCGAGGCCCTTAAATCGTTAATGGATGGACACGAAGGAAATAGAATCAAAAAATAGTGCGTTTGGAGGGTAAAATCAGCCCTTATATTCGGGCCTTGACCATTGGATAAAAAGGCGAATTGGCATATTCCTTGGCAAAAATTTTTAAAATTTTATCCGCCTTTCCGGGCTGGTTGCCAAGCCTGTATATACGCTCCAGATTTAACATGGCGTTCTCCCTGAAAGGGTTGTCTGAAGTTTCTATAATGCCATCCAGAATCCCGGCGGCTTTCTTCATTTCCCCCCTGGCTTCGTGGCAAGCCGCCAGTGCCAGAAGCGTCAGGGTTTCATAAGCCTCATTGTCCGATGCTTTCGTCGAAAACTTATCATAATAATCAATGGCGTCATCATATTGTTTGTTTGTGAACTTTGCATGCCCCACCTGAGCCAGTGCCAGATCTGCCGCTTTGCTCATGCCATAGTCGCTGATCACATTTTCAAAAAGCCCCTCCGATTTCTTTATACTGTCTTCTCCCACATTTTTGGACTGAAGGCTCTGTACCAAGGTGTCATAGGCCACATTATATGCTGCCTGACCCTTTTTGTTGGTATGCTTCATGTAGCCCCAGACGGAGAGATAGAGCACTGCAATAGCTGCCACACCGATCCCGATCAATCTCACCTGGTGCATGTGTTGATTAAAATAAAGCACCACTTTCCCGGAAAGCGTCAGGAATTCATCGGTGTTTTTCAAAAGCGCCTTACGACTCAACTTTTTCTTTGCCATAATTGAACAATCCTCCCTTGACTGTCGGGAGAGCAATAACAAATGAAAGAAAATCAGTCAACTATCATTTTGGAAAAAACGAAGATGAAAAGGTTTCACGCAAAGGCGCAAAGACGCGAAGAGTCGTTAAGTCCGTTGACATTTCATGCCCGGGAAACATAAAATCCGTTAAAGAATAGCGCCGGGACCTACGACTTTTACGTGAACGCTTTTGAAAGGACCCCCCTTGTCTTATCTGGATCGCTTTTTCAATCTCCTCGACACACTTCCGAACTCTCTACTTTATATTCTACTGGGATTGAGTGCATTTGTTGAAAATATTTTTCCACCCATCCCAGGAGATACCATCACGGCTTTTGGTGCATTTCTGGTGGGCGCCCGCAGACTCGACTTCATGGGCGTTTATCTGTCCACGACCCTGGGTAGTCTGGCAGGGTTTATGACCCTGTTCTGGATCGGCAATCTTCTGGGGAGAAAATTCTTCATTGAAAAGGACTACAGGCTTTTCAGTGCTCAAAACATCCTTCAGGCCGAACAGTGGTTCCGGAAATATGGTTATTTTCTTATCCTGCTCAACCGATTTTTCCCGGGCATTCGTTCCATCATTTCACTGGCGGGCGGCATTTCAAATCTGGGTACTTTCAGGGTTGCCTTGCTTGCACTGATCAGCGCCGGCGCATGGAACCTTATTTGGATCGCCATCGGCTATTCACTGGGGAACAACTGGGAAACCGTTAAAGAGAAAATGGGGACCATCCTTTATCAATACAACTTATCTTTTCTGAGTCTCGCCGCTATTGTGGTTTTAATTTTCTTGTTGCGCATGTTCAGAAAAAGACGGAAGGCGGAAAAAGAGGGTTCGGATTAAAATCTCATTTTTGAGTTACCGCCCCAATCCAGTCTAAAAAGGCGGGATTGCCTTTTTCAATGGGAATGCTGACAACACAGGGACAAACATAGCTGTGCATGGATACCACCCGTTCAGTCAGTTTTTCAACGAGCGCCGAAACTGTTTTGGCCACAATGACCACTTCCTGCTCATCCTGTATTTCCCCTTCCCACCAGTACAGAGATCGAACAGGGGTGATGATATTGACCGAAGCGGCCAATCTTTCGGAAACCAGTGTTTTGCTGATATCCAATGCCTCTTTTTCGCTGGATACGGTGATATAAATCAGATTTGTTTTCATGACTTTTTCAGCTTTTATCCGACACCGGATTTCCGGCTTTGATCGCCGGCGATGGTGCGCTTCAGGATCCTCAGGATTGGCTTGAGACAAGGGCCTCGCAAGCTCGCCCCTGGATATTCGACATAAGCGACAGTTTCTTGAACTGAAGTTTCG
>JAGHDR010000403.1 GCA_021159825.1 Deltaproteobacteria bacterium
CGGAGATCCTTGAACGGTGGGAGAAGGAAAACCTATACGAAACAATCCGGAAAGTTTCAAAGGGCCGACCCCGATACATGCTTCATGACGGACCGCCCTATGCCAACGGCAATATTCATATGGGGACCGCCTTTAACAAGGTATTGAAGGACATTATTATCAAATCAAAACAGATGGCCGGTTTTGATGTGCCGTATGTTCCCGGCTGGGATTGCCATGGGCTGCCTATTGAGCATAAGGTGGATGGGGAGTTGGGGGAGAAAAAACGGGAGATGACCAAAGCGGAAGTGAGAGGGCACTGCCGCCGGTATGCGGAAAAATATATCGATATTCAGCGCGATGAGTTCAAGCGCCTGGGCGTTCTGGGAGAATGGGATCGACCCTATCTCACCATGAACTATCCGTATGAGGCCACCATCGTCAGGGAGTTCGGCAAGTTTGCCCTGAACGGTAGCCTGGTTCGGAGCAAAAAACCCATCTATTGGTGTACCTCCTGCAAAACGGCCCTTGCGGAAGCCGAAGTGGAATACGATGAGCACACATCCCCCTCCATTTTCGTCAAATTTCCCATGATTTCCGATTTGGCGGCATTGGACCCGGTTTTTGAAGGAAAACAGGTTTTTGTTGTGATCTGGACCACCACCCCCTGGACCCTGCCCGCCAACCTGGCCATTGCGTTGCATCCCGATCTGCCCTATGTGGCGGTGGAAACGGGGGAAAATGAGGTCATGATCCTGGCCGAAGGTCTTCTGGATGAGTGCATGGAAACCTTCGGTATCGATTCCCATAAAATTCTGAAAACGTTTCGGGCCGGTGATCTGGAGAACCTGGAAGCCAGGCACCCCATTTTTGACCGCCCTTCGGTGATTGTTCTGGCTCCCTATGTAACTCTGGAGAGTGGTACGGGTTGTGTCCATACGGCCCCCGGGCATGGTCGCGAGGATTACGAAACCGGTCTCAAA
Organism: Deltaproteobacteria bacterium; assembly: GCA_021159825.1. GTDB lineage: Bacteria > Desulfobacterota > DSM-4660 > Desulfatiglandales > Desulfatiglandaceae > NaphS2. Next base: position 963 of record JAGHDR010000403.1, read on the forward strand.
TACGGTTTGGAGGCGTACTCGCCGGTGGATGACGCCGGTCGGTTTACATTGGATGTGGAACACTTTTCAGGCATGGAGGTGTTTGAGGCCAACCGATCCGTCATTGATAAGCTCACCGAGCTTGGCGCTCTGGTAAAGGAACAGAAAATTACCCATGAATATCCCCACTGCTGGCGTTGCAAAAAACCGGTGATTTTCCGTTCCACGGAACAGTGGTTTATTTCCATGGACAAGACGGGCTTGAGGGATGCGGCCCTCAGTGCCATTAATGAGGTGAACTGGTTTCCCTCCTGGGGCCGCGACCGAATTCACAGCATGATCGCCAACCGGCCCGACTGGTGCATTTCCCGCCAGAGATCCTGGGGGGTCCCCATCACCGTGTTCTTTTGCAAAAAATGCGGCGGGGTGGTCATTTCCCAGGAGATTATCGACCATGTGGCGGCAATGGTGGAAAAGTCAGGCGCGGATATCTGGTTTACGGCTTCGGAAAAAGAATTGCTGCCGGAAAACACCACCTGCCCGGCTTGCGGGGAGAATGATTTTGAAAAGGAAACCGACATTCTGGATGTGTGGTTTGATTCCGGTGTGAGCTATGCGGCGGTCATGGAAACCCGTCCATATCTGGACAGCCCCGCGGATCTTTATCTGGAGGGGAGTGACCAGCATCGGGGATGGTTCCATAGTTCGCTTCTGTGCTCGGTGGGCACCCGGGGCCAGGCACCTTATGGCAATGTCCTGACCCACGGGTTTGTGGTGGACGGCAAAGGAAAAGCCATGCACAAATCCTCCGGAAACGTAATTCCGCCCAAGTCCTTGATCAAGAGCCATGGGGCGGAGATGATAAGACTCTGGGTGGCGGGAGAAGATTATCGCGACAACATTCGGATCTCCAAAGAAATCCTTCAGCGGTTGACCGACGTCTATCGCCGTATTCGAAATACCTGCCGGTATCTCCTTGGGAACCTGCAGGACTACAACCCTGAAACCGACGGGGTTCCCTATGAACAGATGGAGGAGCTGGACCAGTGGGCACTTCACCAGCTTCAGGGGTTAACGAAGCGTGTTGTAAGTGCTTATGAGACGTTTGATTTCCACCTGGTCTACCATCATCTCCATAACTTTTGTGTCTTGGACCTCTCTTCATTTTATCTGGATATCATCAAGGATCGCCTCTATACTTCCCCTCAAACCTCTACCCAAAGACGCTCCGCACAGTTTGCCATGAATGAAATTCTGGAAACCCTGGTGCGGCTCATGGCGCCGATCCTTGCTTTTACCGCCGATGAAATCTGGCAATACATGGGGGGTGAAGACCGTTCTCCCAGTGTTCATGCGGATGTTTTTTCACCGCTCAAAAAGGAATTTCTGAATCCCGATCTGGCTGGCCGCTGGGATGAGATTCTCACCGTGCGAAAAGAGGTAACCAAAACCCTGGAACTGGCGCGGAAAGAAAAAATAATCGGGCATCCCCTGGATGCGGCGGTGACCCTGGGCGTTGTACCTAAGCTTTATGAAAAGCTGAAAAACTATGCCGACCAGTTGAAGTCTGTTTTTATTGTCTCATCCGTGAAACTGATTGACATTGACCAGGTTGAAGGGGGCATTGAAAGCGAGACGGTTCCCGGGCTTAAGGTGGTTGTGACTCCTTCCACCGATCCCAAGTGCGAACGTTGCTGGATGCACGATGATACCGTAGGTGACGACCATGAACATCCAACCATCTGTGAGCGATGCCGAAACGTTCTGAACATAATTACCCCCTGATCATCTGGTTGGCGCTGCTCATTGTCTGCCTGGATCAGGTTTCGAAAATCGCCGTGCTTAAAGGTCTCAGGGTCTATGAGAGCGTGCCGGTGATCAAGGGGTTTTTCAATCTGGTCCATGTGCGAAACCGAGGCATGGCGTTTGGATTGATGAACCGGTCGGATATGGACTTCGGTTTCTGGATCCTGGTTTCGGCCACAGTTCTCGCCATTTTTCTGCTGTTGTTCTGGTTTTATCGTATGGCGGATGAAAGCAACTGGACGACCTTTGGCCTCTCACTCATCCTGGGTGGGGCCCTGGGTAACCTCATTGATCGGGTGAGACTTCATGAAGTGATAGATTTTCTTGATTTTTACGTGGGCACCTATCACTGGCCCGCCTTCAATGTGGCAGACGCAGCCATTACGATGGGGGCTTTTATGGTGGGTTTAAGCCTTTTCTTCGGATCTTATGCAAAAAAAGCCGTTTCTTCAACCGATAAATGAAAATTGAAATTTGGAAAAAACTAAGGTAGGTAGTAGATATGTTGCCGAATTTTCAATTTATAATTTCAAGTTGAGGAATCCCCCTGATGAAACTGTTCCTCAAGATCCTGTTGTGTCTTATCTCAATTGTTGTGGTTTTCGGCCTCTTTATCGCCGCCTATTTTGGTTATCTGTGGTCCAGCAACCTTCCTTATGTGGGGTCTGTAAAGGATTATAGGCCGCCGGTTATCACCAGAATTTACAGTGAAGACGGCCAGGTGATCGGAAGGCTCTGGGAGGAAAAACGGACTGTTGTGCCTGTTTCAGAACTACCCCGGCATTTGATTAATGCCTTTGTCGCCGCTGAAGACGCGCGGTTTTTTGAGCATCCGGGTGTGGATGTTCAAGGCATTGTCCGCGCATTTTTGAAAAACCTGTCTGCCGGGAAGGTTGAGCAGGGAGGGAGTACCATCACCCAGCAGGTGATCAAATCACTGATTCTCAAGAACATCAAGAAGACCTATCGGCGCAAGGTCCGGGAGGCGATCTTATCCGTTCAATTGGAAAAATCATTTTCCAAAGAACATATCCTGTTTCTCTATCTCAACCAGATTTATCTGGGGCAGGGCGCCTACGGTGTGGAGGCGGCAAGCCAGACCTATTTCCGCAAACCCGCAAAAGATTTGAATCTTGCCGAAGCGGCTCTCCTGGCCGGGCTGCCCCAGGCGCCGGCCCGGTACTCACCGGTTTCCCACTTCGATCGTGCCAAGACCCGTCAGAAATACGTTCTTGCAAGGATGTATGAAGAAAGATTCATCACAAAAGCATCTCGTGACCAGGCGCTGCAGGCTACCCTCCAAATCCACGAGAAAGAAATCAACACCTTTGAAAGGGCACCCTACTTTTCCGAACATGTTCGGCGTTATCTGCTGAAAAAATATGGGAAGGACCGCCTCTATCGCGGGGGGCTCAAGGTCTATACCACACTGGATTTGAAAATGCAGGTTCTCGGCCGGAAAGCCCTGGACAGGGGCTTGGCTGAATTGGACAAACGTGAAGGGTATCAGGGTCCTCTTAAGATTCTTTCGGCGGATGAGATCCAGGATTATGAAGCCTGTGCTACAAAAGAATTCTCCATTTCAAACCCGAAAATCAACTCGGTGGTGAAGGGGTTGGTGACCAAAGTGGATGACCAAAGGAAGGAAGTCTCGATTCGATTGGGAAAGGAGATGGCGTGCCTTCCGCTTAAAGAGATGAAGTGGGCCAGAAAACCCAATATAAAAGTACCATACTATGCCGCCCGCGTGAGAAAGCCTTCTTCCGTGTTAAAACCCTGCGATGTGGTGCTGGTGCGAATCCTTGAAAAGTACGGTGATGCTGCGTCCAAAAATGGGGCTGGGAAAAAAGGAAAGGGCAGAGAAAAGCGGAAAGCTTTTACCTGGCTGGTTGCTCTGGAACAGAGACCGAAAGCACAGGGGGCACTGGTCTGCATGGATGCAGAAACCGGTGAAGTGAAAACCATGCTGGGAGGGCGCAGTTTTGGTAAGAGCCAGTTTAACCGGGCCATCCAGTCCCGGCGGCAACCGGGTTCCGCTTTCAAGCCTTTGATCTATTCCGCGGCCCTGGACCGGGGGATGAGTCCGGTGACGATTATCATGGATTCTCCCTATGTGTCCTCTCCCAATGCCAAGGGGGAGGTTTGGAAACCCAAGAATTACAAAAAAAAGTTCTACGGTCCCACGCTGATCAGGACGGGTCTGGCCAAAAGCAGGAATGTGATTACCGTCAAGATTCTAAACAAAATCGGTGTGAATTATGCCATTCGCTATGCTGGAAACATGGGGATCGAATCAGAATTAACCCCGAATCTTTCGCTGGCGCTGGGCTCATCCGGTGTTTCACTCATGGAGCTGACCCGCGCATACGCCGTCTTTGCCAATGGCGGGATACGGGTGAAGCCTTTTTTCATAAAACGGGTCCTGGATCGCAGCGGGCACGTCATCGAAGAGAATCAACCGGTGACGGCACCGGCTATTTCAAGGGAAACGGCGTTTGTTATGACGGATTTGTTGAAGGCCGTTGTGAGCGAAGGAACGGGCTGGCGTGTCAGGGCATTGAAGCGGCCTGTTGCCGGTAAGACCGGCACCACCAACGATCTTCGGGATGCATGGTTCATGGGATACACCCCGGGCCTGGCTACCGGTGTTTGGGTGGGTTACGATGACTCCCGGGAGATGGGAAAGGGGGAAACCGGTTCTAGGGTGGCAAGCCCCATCTGGTTGAATTTTATGCAGGAAGTTCTGGCTGGAGAGCCGGTAAAGGATTTCCAGGTGCCCAAAGGGGTTGTTTTTGCCAAGATAGATGGGAAAACAGGTCGTCTCGCCGGACGACATTCCAAAAAGACCGTTTTCCAGGCGTTTGTAGAGGGAACCGAACCCAAGCGATACTCCCCTAAACCGTCTGCGGCTAAGACAGAGCCTTTCTCACAGTTTGATATGGGCTCCCGGTTTGATTTGGATGTTCAGTAGGGGCACGATGCATCGTGCCCTTATAGGTATTACTTAATAATTTGCCAAAAAGGAGGTTTAAATAATGGTTATCAAGTCTGCTCTTGACTCTTGATCACCCCGTTGGACACCCTATCCACACGTCTCTTGAGGTTCCGATCCGTCTGCATCTGATTTTTCACTCTTTCCATGATGCTGCTTATAGCGCTATACTTTTCCATCTGAAACTGGTGATCTATCCCCGCAAGGCCGGCACGTCTTAGTTTTCGTGTTAGGAATACCGTAGCGTCCGTCCACAATGTGGTTGCCGGGGTCAGCCCATCAAAATGTTCTTTAGCACTTTTTCACCGAATTCGGAGGTTGTCAGAACATTTTTCTTCGCATGCCAGGGGGTCATGAGGTCGCTTGTAATGAATCCTTCTTCAAAAACCTGAAAAATACTATTCCAGATATCCGTCGCTTCTTCCGGCAATGCCAGGCATTCTTCAAAGAGCATGGCAATGCTTCCGATCATGGAATAGGGGTTGGCCATGTTTTTTCCGGCAATATCCGGGGCGGACCCGTGAGCCGGCTCCACATAGCTTTTCTCAGGTCCGATGCAGGCGGAAGGCATAAGGCCCAGGGATCCGATAATGCCGCCGGCCTGGTCCGTGAGGATATCCCCCTGCATGTTTTCAAGGAGCATCACGCCGTTATACTGGGTCGGATTGACCACCAGTTGAAAGGCGGCATTGTCCACCAGGACGGATTGATAGGGTATATCGGGATAGGTTTCGGCCACATTGTCCACTATTTGCCGCCAGAAACGGGACGTGGCCAGTACATTCGCTTTATGAATATGGGTCATTTTCGCTCCCAGTTTCCTGGCTGCTTCAAATGCCGTAACGGCCACGCGGCGTACTTGTTCTTCCGTATAGGTGCAGTCATCCCGGGCATATTTCATGTCTGTGGATGTGCCTTCCACTTTTTCGCCGAAATAGATGCCGCCCACCAGTTCACGAATCATCAGAATGTCAATCCCGTCACCGATCACCTCCTCCTTGAGGGGGGAGAATGATTTGAGACCCGCCGGCAGCCTTACGGGCCTGAAATTGGCAAAGGTATCATAGCGCTTTCTGAGGGGCAGAATCGCGCCCAGTTCCGGGCGATGTTCTTGTGGGATTTCGTCCATTTGTTCAACGGCAAGCCCGACGGGACCCTTGACGATGACGTCGGCTTTATCGCAGATGCGTTTGGTTTTGTCCGGAAACGGCGATCCCTCGGAAAAGTATGCCGATGCGCCGAAGGGGGCGTAAATAAGATCGAACGTATGGCCGTATTTTTTCTCGACGGCTTTCAGGACCTTGACGGCTTCCCCCATGATTTCAGGGCCGATACCGTCACCTTCCAGGAC
>JAGHDR010000003.1 GCA_021159825.1 Deltaproteobacteria bacterium
CAGATTCGATGTCTTCTTCGCTGACCACCCGGTTTTTCCCGGTTCGCTTGGCCTGGTAAAGGGCCTGATCGGATCGGTCAATGACGGTGGAAACCGAATCGTTTTTGCAAAATGAACTCGCACCGATACTCACCGTAATGGAGAGGCCTTTCTTTCCCTTTTCTTTATCGGTTGTGTAGTGGGTTCCGGCAATCGCTTTTCGGAGGCGCTGTGCCTTTTTTAGGGCATTTCGCAGTGATGCCCCCGGGAGTACGATGACGAATTCTTCGCCGCCGTAACGTGCCAGGAAGTCTTCATCACGGATAAATTCAGTGCATTTTTTAACCAATGCCACCAGAACCCGGTCACCGATCTGATGTCCGTACGCGTCATTAATTTTTTTGAAATCATCGATATCAAGCATGAGTAATGAAAAGGGTGTGCGTTTGATCGTGTTTCGGTCCACGATTTTGCGTATATAGGCATCAAAGGCCCCCCGATTGTATGCCTTGGTGAGACCATCTGTCATTGCCTTGGTCTTAACTTTTCTCAGCTCTATGCTAAGGCTGCTTATCTGCCTGGCGAGCGCGCCCATCTGCTGTTTATCCTGTTCCTCTTTCTTGCGCACGGTTGTCTGAATTGTTTCAACTTCCTTTTTCAAATTTTTCTTCATAATTTTGATATCGTCGAGCATCGTTATACTTTCGAGCTCTTTACTTCGCTCATACACCTTGCGATTGTAAACCTGATTCTCTGTACCCAGGGTTGTAATGGCCGTTCTCTGAAGGCCGATGATATCCCATAGTTCCTTTTCCCGGTTGTTCAAATACTCCTTTTGCCCCCTGATGAAGGCGGGGATGGATTTCTTGTGGCTTTCAAAAATGGTTTCAACGGTCTTCGTTTTCTTTTCCCTAACGAATCTTTCCGACAAGTCATCAATCTGCTTTACAAATCGATCGGACCCGGTTTCTTCAAAATCCATGGAAAAATCCTTAATGAACAGCAACAGCGCTCGGATCGCATCCAAATAGACGCCCTTCTTTTCTGCATTGTCTCGGATCTCTTCAATAAATTTTTCCATATCAACGGTCTTGTTTTCCCTGTTTTTCGAGAAATATGCCATTTTCTGAAATACCTTCAATAATAAGGTGTTATGGGTATACCGTTTCAGATACCGCTGGGCGGGGAACCTTTGAGCCAGGGAACTGCTACGGTTTTTGCCGAGGCCATTTGTTCAGTGCCATATGTGGCTGTTATTAACCAGCAAGAATTGTGCCAGATGACGGCCTGATTAAGGTCTTCATGAGTTATTCAAGTGGCTTGGCGATCTAACGTTGAAGGGAGGTCTGTCAAGAATTGCGGCGGAAGCGAGCTCCGGTTAACCGGGACGTCAAACTCTTGGCTCATTCCAAGGGACTCGATCAAGGGGAATTTTCGTTGTCTTTTCGAAGGCGCCATTTGAAAAATTGATTTTCCAATCTTGCATAATTTTCGCGAATGTGCGATAGAACTGCCAGAAAAGACGGTATCCAAGGCGTTGGAAAGCACATGACATATGGAAATCGCATTGAAATACTTCCCCATGCCCAAATTATAAAAAGCGTATTTTTTTTATATTTGCACTCATATTCACAAGGTTAAAAAGCGCAGAGTCAAAAAGAGGTTAAGGCATTGCACAAGGTAAGCGAACGGGATGCGCAACAATTAAGGAATCGGATAATGAAAACTCTGAACGATTTGCCGCCCATGAATGAGGTGGTGATGAAAGCTCAAGAGATCATGGCCGATCCAAATTCAAATATAGAGGACCTTGCCGCCATAATTGAGACGGATCAGTCTGTGGTTGTTAAGATTCTGAAATTGATGAATTCCCCTTATTACGGTTTAGGCAGAGAGATCTCTTCCATAGGACAGGCCTGCAGCCTTCTTGGATTCGGGAAACTGCGGGAAGTTATTGTTGCAGTCGGTGTTTCCAATGTATTGGGAAAGAAATTGAAGGGGTATGAATTCGAATCAGGAGAATTGTGGCTGCATTCCATCGCCACCGGTTTTTGTTCGCGTATTCTTGCGGAAAAGAAAAATCGTGAATTGGCAAATGATGCTTATACGGGGGGACTGCTTCACGATGTGGGCAAAATAATCCTTGATCCGTATGTTTTGGAAAGGAAGGACGCATTTGACAATTTCATGAAAGATGAAACCAAGCTGGTTCTTGATGCTGAAAAGGCGATATTGGGCTTTGATCATGCTGAAATTGCATCTGACATATGCAGAAAGTGGCATATCCCTGAAAACGTAACCATTTCAATACAATATCACCATTATCCATCCCTTTCAGAGGGAAGTGAACTGGCCCATATTGTTCATGCTGCGGATTATCTGGTCAGGCAAAGCGGTCTTGGGTATGAGGACGATGACTTAATGGTTGAGCTTGAAGAGGGTGCTATCGACTTCCTGGGTTTCACGCAGGAGAATTTCAGCGATATTTCATTTCAGGTCCTTGAATATGTCCAAAAAATTGACGGTGCGTATCATAGGTGATTTTGGGTTTTGGATTGCGTGATCTCGGTCCAGATCTTGAGAGGCTTATCTAAAACGATCTGTTTGTTCGTAAACATATGGGGTTTGCTTGCTGCCTGATACTCGTTTATGGCCTTGTCTGTCTTTGCCATCAGTCTTTTTATTTTCGTGTCACTCCATAATTCAATGATCTTAAAGTTGTCCTCTGTTTCTTGATAACGAAAACACATTTTGTCATACCCCTCTTCATAGTACCTGATCCTTTCGGTAAGCTTGGAAGTGTAGGCTTTGAGTTGCTGAATGAGCTTGATATTGTAGTTAATACGCGGGGACTTAACGGCCTCTTCATAGGACGTTATCTTTATCGCTCTTTGTTTAGCCAAAACTTCCAATTTTAGCGTCAGTACCTGTCCATTTAGTTTTTCACGTATGGATGCTGCCAGCGCACGTTTCTCCGACAGTTTGTCACGGACAGCCAGAATCTGTTGCATTTTCTGTTCGAACATTTCGGATTTGGTAAGGGGGCCCGGTTTCGCCTCTTTCCGGGGCGAGGAAACCGAAGTTTTCGGGGTCTTGACTTGCGATACGGTAGCGGGGCTTTTGGGTCGTTGGGGTTCTAAATCATTGGCATCCTCAAATACGGGTTTCAGTTTAAGTTTTTGTACCCATCGAGACACCATGGGGTGTTCCAAGATGTTGACATCCTTGTAGTATACGAACAAGGCAGAGGCGGAGCCGAGCACCAGGATTGCTATGATACTCCACACAACAGCATGCCTTCGACTGTTGCCTCCGTGGTCGTCTTCTTCCATGTCGGAGTATTTGTATTCGTCCGACGCATCTGTGCCTTTTTCTGATTTTTCATCTCCTGCGTCTTCATTTACATCAGATTCCTCTTGATACAAATCCGGTCCGATGGCGAGGTTTTCGGTGTTGTTCTCATCTCTTTCCTCTTCAAGCGCTGGTTTATCATGGGCCGCCTTTTTTCCAGTGGTGGCTTTTTCCGAATCTTTCTCTTTTTGTTCCTGGCCCTCCTTAGTGGTGGCATCTTCGTATCCGTCTACTTCCTCATTCGCACCGAGCGCTTCCGATTCCTTCTTTTCCTCCTCTTCTTCCCTTTCGGGCCCCGGTTCACCCGTTTCCACTTCGTCATCAGGGGTTTTTTCAGTCTCCGGTTCGTGTTCCTTTCCGTCTTTGTTGAGGTCTTCAATATCCGCTGACAGTTCGGCGAACATCTTGTCCATTTTTTCCTGCTCTGTCAGCTCCTCATCTGCCCCTTCGGGTTCGGGTTCACCCGGTTCTTCTCTTCTCGTTTCCACTTCGTCATCAGGGGTTTTTTCAGTCTTCGGTTCGCGTTCCTTTCCGTCTTTGTTGAGGTCTTCAATATTTGCGGACAGTTCGGCCACCATTCTGTCCATTTTTTCCTGCT
>JAGHDR010000300.1 GCA_021159825.1 Deltaproteobacteria bacterium
CCTGTGGCACCCACCGGCCATCACGGACCGACGTTGGCAGGAGGGACCCAATATTCAATATTTTAATCGGAAAGAGATCCCGGTTTTCTGTATTAACGGTCTTCAGAAGCTCTCTGGTTGAGGTTCCACACAATGGTGATCATGGCAAGGATGGTAAAAAGAACCACTTCCGTCAAGTGCGTAAAAATGGGGTCCAGTGATCCCTTGACCAGGAACATGACAAAGGCGGCTGTCACACAATGACCCCACCGCTTTAAAAAATCGTTTTTTCCATGCCGCATGGTTTTCCAGCACATCTTCCCTGCAACAAACCATAAATAGAAAAAAAACAGCAGCCCCACAAGCCCCATTCGCACACCGATCATTAAGAACATGTTGTGGGGGCGTTTAAAAAGATACTCAATGATTCCAGATTCTTTTGGGGATCCTTCATCTGTCCCGGAATTCTTTGAAGGCTGTTCTGTGTATGCTTTCAGATGCGGGAACCTTTGAGCCCACTCATCCATCCTGTATTTTTTCGGAAGCCGCGCGTTGTAAGCTTTCGGATCAATCACTTTTCGATTCTGAAAGGTCTTTATACCGAAACCTGTCCCGAATACCGGATAATCCTTTATGATTTCACAGGAAATATATGCAATGCTGATCCGATGAAGAATACTGGCTTTGCTGCTGATCTCGGACTCAGATAAAAAGAACCGGTCCTTCATGGGAGTGAGGCAGATAATAAGTGCAAATAGAACAACGAAGGCCAATAGCGCTCTCTTGTATTTTGAAAGCAGAATGGCAGCCACCATTCCCAAAGCCACAAAATTGCTCCGTGACTCGGTTAGCACCGTCACCGCCAGCAATGCCGGCAGGCAGAAACCCAAAAGTGTGCAATACGACCAGGACCGCCCCTTCTCCGTCAGGTGATGGGTTGAAAGGATGGCCGCAAAGAGAGTAATGACACCCATCAGATTGGTGGGGTTTTGCACAAACCGAACGCCAAACCGCGTGGAATATTCATTCTCCCCCAGTATCAGGTACTCATAACCGAGGGCTCCCACGCAGAACAGGGTTGCCGAGATGATAATGATCCACGACAGCCACTCCAGCCGCTTCTTTGAGTTGAAAACATTAATCAGCATGTAATAGAGCATCAGGTATTTCAACAGGTGGGAATAGAAATCATGAAGGCTGTTTTCTTGATCCAATGCAAAAAAGAGCCCAATGGCTGCCCACAGGGTAAACAGGGCGAGTGGCAGGGAAAGGGGGGATCTAAAGAAGAAGGGCATTTTTTTGGAAATAATGCCCAAAATAACCAGAAAGACCGAGAGATAAAAGCTGATTTCCTGAATGCTCGTGGTATGGGGAAAGGGATTAAAAAATATGAAAATCCCCATCAGGCAGAAGACGCCCCCGTTCAACACCCGCGAAAAGAGGCTTTGGGTTGAATCATTTCCAGATATTTTGATCACCATAACTCTTTAGACCCCTCTTTCCCTGAGCTTCACGTACCGAACAAACATGGCATAGGCGTCGGAAACCGCAATAATAAGACCGGGCAAACCGTCCATGAAGCCTCTTTTCAACACATAGACTTCCAGGAATTTGAAAAGTGGGCGGGAAAAAAGAAGCGCAAGATGAAACCGTTTCCCCTGATCGTACATATCTTTGGACAGCAGGGTGGAAAAACTGTTCACGGTTTCCAATTGCCCCGAAATGCTCCCACCATACGGATAATGGCGAAGATCCTGTTTTAGATCCCCGATACGCCCTTCCACCGCCATCCGTTCATGGACCCTTCCACCCACCCAGCGCCCTTTTTCCCGCTTGAAAAGCCTTAATTGGCGGTCGGGGTAATAGCCACTGTGGTTAATCCATCTTCCCTGGTAAAAAGATCGCCGCGGCATTCGATAGCCGTCCGGAGTCTCCGGTTTCACTATCTCAGCCGATATTTCATCACGCAACGCCTTTGAGACCGCCTCATCCGCATCAAGACTTAAAACCCAATCCGTTTCCGCCTTTGAAAGCGCGAAATTCTTCTGAGCAGCGTATCCCGGCCACGGCCTTTGGAAAATTCGGTCGGTGTATCCTTTGGCAATCTCCACGGTCCGATCCGAACTCATGGAATCCACCACAATAATGTCATGGACCCATTTCAGGCTATCCAAACACCGTTTGATGTTTTTTTCTTCATTGTGGCAGATGATACAAGCGGACAGCCGGTTTTGCAGGGGTTTCCCCATGGGTTTTCTCCTGAATTACATTTGTAATTGTTCACAGGGTGCAGTTGTCAGTTATCAGTAAAAGCATACCCATAATATCTTGAAAGTGTTTGTACAAATCTGTGCATAATCGTGAAGACCTCTTCCATACTTCCAAATCCTCAAATTTCAAAATAACCTCCAGCGCTGATAACTGATAACTGATAACTGACAACTGTCCCCTGCACCCTGTGAACGGTTACAAGCGTTAAAACTCCCAGCCGATACTGAAAATCCAGGACTGATCATATTGATCCTTACCGTTCGCCGGCTGGTTGTCCCAATCGTAGTTGAATTGAAAGGAGGTGAAAAGGTGTGACACCAGGGGAAACCGAATCCCCGTTCGTGTTCGGACTAACCAATTGCTACTGATTTCAAAGTCGTAGAGAAAATCGTCGTGATGAAAAACCTGAAAAGTTTTTTCAAAAAACCACATGTCAAAGTCCAAAACCCAATATCCGGAAAAATACTCTCGATTGTCAACGTTGCCGAATTCTTTCATCTTTTTGGTATATTTTTCATAGGCATAGCCCGGCCCCAGCTTAACGGAAAGATTTTTCTGATTTGAATGCCAGAACTGATACCCGGGGCCCACAGCCACATTGGCCCTCAGATCCAGGTCTTTGAACTGGTCCATCTGTACCACACCACCGCCCCAGAGGAACCATTTCTGGGTCAGAAACCGTTCATAGGTAGCTGAACCCAGCCAACTGTCTTTGTTGAGTACCTGGTTGCTCCACTCTTTGTGGAATTCCGCATAGAATTTAAAGACATGGGGCATCTTGAAAATTTTCAGGTTGCCGATCAGACTGTATTTTTCGGTATTGGTGTTTCCGGTCTCCTTGCTGGCCCCGGCGTTAACATTTCCGGAGAAATCCCAGGTGGCAGGAGGCTTTGGTCGGTCCATTATTTTGACCTGGGACAGTTTCAAAGGTGGCTGCGGCATACCTTCTTCAGGCTTTAACAACAGGTCGCCGGACTGGGCGGTGGTCAATTTGCCTGTCACGGTTTTATCATCCCCCAGGGACACCTCCATGGGTTCGTCGGTGGTGAGTTTTGCCACCTGATCCCAGCTGATGTTGAGTTGCCCTGCATAGCCGGTTTTAAACACCAGCTTCCCCTGGCTCAAGGAAACCACCGTACCTTGAATGCGATCGCCGTTTTTCATGACAACCTCATCCGCCTGACATGGATTTGCAGTTTGCAAAAGCAAAAATGCCGCCAGAAATCCAATCCGTAACGCGGTTATGGTTTTCTTCGCTGACTCCCTATAACCGCATGATATTGAAGTCTCAGTTTTATGGTTAAATGCCATCATGAAATCAACTTACCCCCCATTCTGTAATGTGTGGGCGATTATAGAGAAGCGGCAGGCCGGTGTCAATGATGCTCGTGGACGAAAAGGTGCCCCTGTGTTAAACTTTTACAAAAATGTTCCTCTTAAGAAGGAGTGAAAAAATGAAACACGATCACAGATTTTTCTGCATGCTGTTTGCGGCCGCTTTGATGCTCCTGATGGCTACAGGCGACCCTGCGTCAGCGGCCCCGGTATTGTCTTCAAACAATGGGCAGCTCGTCCTCAAGAAAGTGACGTTGTTTAACAACGGTGTGGGATATTTCCAGCTGGGGGGCAACGTTATGGCCGGAGAAGAAATCCCCCTTCGTGTGAAAACCAGCCAGATGAACGATCTCCTTAAAAGTCTTACCGTCCTGAATTTAACCGGTGGCCAGGTGAGCAGTATTGTTTATGACAATGACAAAACCATTCCCCAGAAGTTGGATGAATTCAATTTCCAATTGCGGAAAAACCAGGGCCTTCCCCAAATCCTGAGACAGTTTCAGGGAAGCGAAATTCAAGTTTTGACCGGCGGTTCTCCCATCCGGGGAACCATCATGGGGGTGGAAAAACGCAATATTCAGGATGAAGAAGTCATTGTCCCATGGTTTTTTCTGACCATCATGGACCCAAACGGTCAAATGCGCACGTTTGAGACCGGTGAAATCACCGGAATAAAACTGGTTGACGCAAAGCTCAATAAAGATCTGAACCGATATCTCTCCATCCTGTTTCAAAAGCATCAAAAGAACGGGAAAACCGTGACCATCACACCCACGGGACAGGGACCCCAGGAGCTTCTGGTGAGTTATATCACGGAGGCGCCGGTATGGAAAGCCACCTACCGCATTGTTATTCAAGATGCCAACAAAGGGAAAAACCCTTTCCTACAGGGGTGGGCCATCGTCGACAATGTCAGTGGAGAAGATTGGCAAAATGTACAGCTTTCCCTGGTCAGCGGCCTGCCCGTTTCATTTATCCAGGAGCTTTATGCACCCCGATTCAAAAAGCGCCCCGAACTCAAAATGGATGATGAAGACGCCGTAGCCCCCGCCGTCCCGGAGGCGGTCATGAGTGAAAACCGGATGTTGATGGCAGCGCCGGCAAGTCCCAAAGACCAAATCGGCGCCCTCCGACACAAGGCCATGGCCCGAAGATATAAAGGTGAACCCGATATGGAACAAAGCATTCGCAAATTGAAAGCCCAAACCGTCACCCGCGAAGTGGGAGACATGTTTGAATACCGTATCGACCATCCCGTCACCATAGATCAGAATCGCTCAGCGCTGGTGCCCATTGTTTCAAAGGAGATTGAAGGCCGGGCGGTGGATCTGTACAACGAAAGGACTCGGAAACAAAATCCCCTGGCAGGGATAAAGCTTAAGAATACGACGGGGCTAACCCTTGAAGGGGGGCCTTTGACGGTTCTCAAGGGCGGAACTTATGCGGGGGAAGCCTTTGTCAAAAGTCTCAAGCCCAACGAGCAGCGCTACATCACCTATGCGGTTGATCTGGGCCTTCATGTGAATACAAAAAAGGGAAGCATCACAGAACCGGTGGATCGGGTGGTGATCAACCGTGGGCTCATGCGCCTTCACCGAGGGGTCATTGAAACCCGGAACTACTCCCTCAACAATCAAAATGCCCACTCCAGAACCGTGGTCATCGAACACCCATACCACAGCAACTGGAAACTGTTGCAGCCCCAAAAACCGTTGGAGATCACCGATAACTATCTGCGTTTTGAGGTGACGGTTCCCGGCAATGCTGAAACCGCATTTCCGGTCAAGGAAATTCGGGACGTATGGGAAAGTATTTCCGTCAGCAATCTGACCCCTGACAACATCCTCATATTTGCCCGTCAAAAATACTTGAACGATAAAACCCTCAAACAGATGGAAAAAATCGTTGCCGCTAAAGCCGAGTTGGCACGCATTGAAACCGGCTTGAAAGCCCTTGATAAGGAAAGGCAACAGATATTTGGAGACCAGAAAAGGCTTCGGGCAAACCTCAAGGGGCTGGGGCAAACCTCTGAAGAAAAGGGGCTTCGAAGCCGCTATATTCAGTTGCTTGACAGCCAGGAAACCCGGCTGGGAAAAATTGAGCGTCAGGAAGAATCCCTGCAAGCCCAACAGAAGACCCAGCGAAAAGCGGTTGAGACGCTCATCGGCAACATGAGCCAGGATTTGAAACTCTGACGTTTATTTTCCCGGATGGACAATCAGCTTCTGTCCCGGGTGAATGGGATCTCGCGGACTGATGCGGTTCCAGATGATCAGTGCGGTGACCGGCACATGGTGATTGCGGGCGATGGTGGAGAGGTTGTCACCCGGCCGCACTACATAGACGCGGCCTTTGTGGTCTTCAGCATAAGCCTTGAGCAACCTGGAAAACCGTTTCTGAAACCCCTGAAGTGACCCTTTTGGAATGAGGAGTTCGTGGCCGCCTTTTGCAAGATAGTGCCCCCGGACTTCCGGGTTGAGATCCTTGATGACTTTGAAGCGGGTCTTTGCCGCCTTTGCCACAAGTTTAATGGGCGTTTCGCGGTCGCATTTCAGCTGAACCCGGTCAAAGGATAAAAGCGGGTAACGGTCTTTCCCGGAGAGGTTGAAACCATACCTTTCCGGATCGGAAAAAATGAGTTTGATGGCGAGAATGCGAAAGAGAAAGTGCTGGGTTTCCAGGGGCAAATAAAGGTCGTAATAATTCATGGAGCCCTGAGCCAGTATCTCGCCCATCAGACCTTTTTCTCCCATATTGTAGGCGGCGGCTGCCAACGTCCACGACCCCAGTTCCTGGTGAAGGGATTTGAAATAGCGGATGGCGGCCCGGGTGGATGCAAACAGGCTCCGTCTTTCGTCAATCCGATCATTGATGGTCAGTCCATATTTTCGCCCGGTGGGTCTGACGAACTGCCAGAAACCGATGGCGCCCCGGCTGGATCCCGCATGGGGTCTCAAAGCACTTTCTGCAATGGCCACATATTTGAGGTCATCGGGCAGCCCGTTTTTCTTGAGCATCTTTTCCACATGGGGCAGATAACGTCCCGCCCGTTTCAACCACAGGATCACCTGGGGCCGGTTCCAGAGGGACAGCAACAGTTCCCGCTCGAACCGTTGCCTCACATCCGGATTGTTCATGGGGACCGGTTCCCCACAGAAATTCCGGCCGGGGGGAATTTTCAGCGATGCCATCAAAGAAGGAATTCGCGCCGGTTCAATGGCTTTTGCTTCGGCAACCTCTCCAAACAGAAACCCTGCAACTATACCCAATATGATAAACCAGCTCATGTGCTTTCCTCTCAATTTGAACTCAGGGATCGTTACCATTCATGGCCCATGGCCCCCTTTACAATGCAGTCAGGACATTGTACGGCATGAGCAACCGCCGGGCAAGCAACGATTTTTCCCGTTCGGTGAGAGCGCCTTCGGCGAAGACCACTCTTTATTCTATGTGGGTATAATAGGGAATACACATCGCTCCATACTTCCCATTTGGTGGAAAAATGGAACTCGTGACACGTTCAAAGACCTGGGCCGGCCATGTGGATGGTCCGGGCTTTTTTTGTGGCTCCGCAGGAAACCCATGCCTTGGGTTTAATATGAAATCCATGGTATTAGCGGTGCAGGTCGGTCAGAAAACAATAATGGTGCCACCGTGGCACTATAGTTCCGGTCAAATGACTTGATACCCAAATGCGAAAAAAGTTATTGTGATTAAAACGGGTTAGTGGCGATATCAAGTGTCAGTTCATGTGTCCCGCACTATAATAGCCAAAGAAACCGGGTGCGTGCATATGGTGAAAAGTGGGTCTTTGTGAAACATTCCACATTTCTCTTGACGCTATTTTTCACCCGTGTGATAATTTGCGCGAAGGGGATATAAAAACATGAAAAATCCTGAAATCAGGCTGGACGTTCTTATAAAAAAAGAGGGCGGTTATTATTCAGCTCACTGCTTGCAGTTCGACATTGTAGCTACTGATGACACCATGGATGCTGTCCAGAAAACGATCCTTGAGTTATGCGTTGCCCATATCCAGTTCTCACATGAAAACAACAACATGGACTATCTCTTTTCGCCTGCCCCCGCAGAGGCATGGACAGAATATTACGCAAGTTTGAGCAAAAAAAAGTGCTCGTTTGCTCAGAAAAAGCTCCAAATCCATTTAGGAAAAACCCCCGCCGTGCCTTTCATACCAGCGTTTATGGTACAGGAAATCCTTTGCAATGACCAGCCCGCCTGGTGATATCTCTTATTGGAAATTCTTGAAAAAATTAAAGGCGTTTGGCGTCGTTGAAATCGCAAGCCGCGGAAAAGGCAGTGAGAGGTATCTTGTTAAGCCGCTCAAGCCTAATACAACCCAAGGGCCGTCATACACCATAAAGTGCCATGGTGACGGCGGTGGAATAAGGTCTGGAACCGCAAGGGCGTGTCTGAGACGCCTTGGAATAGATCCCTCCGAATTTTGGTAGTAACAATAACAACCCCCCCCCCCCCCCCCC
>JAGHDR010000269.1 GCA_021159825.1 Deltaproteobacteria bacterium
AAATAGGGGAGCCTGATCAATGAAACGTTCCAAAGATCGGTTGCACAGTGTGGTCATTGTTGGCGCCAACCCTGCCGGTATCGCTGCCGCCAATAAGCTGGGGGAACTGGGCATTCCGGTAACCCTGGTGGATCGGGAAGCGGACCTCAACCAAAAACTGGCGGCCCAACAATGGCGGTTGCCTTCCGGTGCCCCTTTCAACTTTGCCCATCGACCCGGACTGCTTCGCATCCTCCGGAACACCGGGATTCATTGCATGCTTCCGGCCCGGGTGACCGGCATCAAACATTCGCCTCAGGGGTTTCGTGTTCGCATCCAGCACCCCGAAACTTATGTGGATGCCGAACAGTGTGTTTTGTGCGGCCGTTGCGCGGAGGTGTGTCCGGTTATCACCCCAGACAAGCTAACGCCTATCCGGTTTGGGGGTCGCCATGCCCTTCCCGGAAGACCCGTCATCGACAAAAGAAAGGAACCGCCGTGTCAATCGAACTGTCCCTTAGGTGTTAACGTCCAGGCCTATGTGGCCCTGGCCCGGGCCGGACGGTTCAAGGAAGCGTTTCGGGTGGTTCGAGAGGACAATGTCCTTCCCGGCATCTGCAGCAGAATTTGTACCCATCCTTGTGAAGAAGCATGCCGGCGCGGGGAGCTGGATGACCCCATTGCCATTCGGGATATAAAACGTTTTCTGACGGATTATGAAATCACCCAAACCCATAAACCGAAACTTGAAAAAGCCCCTTCAAGAAACGAACGGGTGGCAATCATCGGCTCCGGGCCCGCCGGACTGGCGGCCGCCGCCGAACTGGCGCGACTGGGTTACGGTCTAACGGTATTTGAAAAAGAAGATAAGCCGGGTGGGCTCCTGCGTTATGGCATCGGCGCCCATCGTTTGCCTCGGAAAATTCTGGATTATGACCTTCAGTATATTCACCAACTGGGGGTCCAATTTGAAACCTCGCGCCCGGTGGATTTGCAAAGGGATCTTCCCGCCCTCAAGGAGGATTTTCAAGCGGTACTGGCCACCGTTGGGGCCTGGACGGACCGGAAACTGGGGATTCCGGGAGAGGCGCTTAAAGGCGTGGACGGCTGCCTATCGGTCTTGACCCGGCTTCATGGCAATGAAGGAAAAAACACATCGGAAACCGTTGAAGGAAAACCCTGCAGGGTGGCGGTCATCGGCGATGGCAACGCCGCCTTTGACCTGGCACGAACCCTTGTTCGCCAGGGAGACCAGGTGACGCTGGTGAGCTGGTTTCCCGAGGATCTGATTCCCGCAAGTCCCCATGAGGTTCAAGGCGCCCGGGAAGAAGGCGTTGAAATTGTGGACTCAGCCCGCGTCATTTCATTTGAAGGGGAAAACGGCCGCCTGCTGAGGTTGCAATGCCGACCTACCCGTCCCGGTGAACCTGACGCCGACGGTATCCCCTGGCCGGTCACCATTCCGGATTCGGACCCATTCGATATGGCCTTTGACCGGGCCGTGGTGGCCATCGGTCAGATGGGTCCTTTTGCAGACGCAGATCAATTGGAAAAAACAGACCCGGCATCAGGCATTCAAATTGGCCGGCAGGGATGCCTTACCGTGGATTATCTGAATAGGACTCGCGTGGAAGGCCTTTATGCGGCGGGCGATGGGGTAACCGGTCCGACCACCGTAGTGCAGGCAATGGCATCGGGGCGGTCTGCGGCACGATCCATACATGGGGCCCTCAGCCGGGAAGAAATGCCCGCCGAAAAAACCGGACGGCCTGCTGACAGGGATTACCCGGAGATCCCTGGAAACATTCCGTCCCTCTCCCGACCCACCATGCCCGAACAGCGGCCTGGCGTGCGAAAAGACAATTTTTCGGAAGTGGCCATGGGGTTGAGTGAACCTCAAGTCCTTTTTGAAGCTGAACGCTGCCTTCAATGCGGCATCTGTTCGGAGTGCCGCCTTTGCGCGGATGTCTGTGAAGCGATCGGCGCCATTCGCCATCAAGACCAAATGAGGGAAACCGTGGAACATGCGGGGGTGGTCATCATTGCGGATCCTTCCGCCGCCCCGCCTGTGAAGGGGGAGGATGTTATTCGTGCCTACGGGCCCAAAGCCGCAAAACCGGATGTCAATGCCATGGTGGCCCGCGGATTTGCCGCGGCAGCCCATGCCATGATTCTTCTGGAAGGGGGCTCCCAAAGGCCCAAAGGGCGCGGCGTCTCCTTTTTTCCCCCGGATCCCGAACTTTCCCCGGAAATCCGTATCGGTGTGTTCGTCTGCCGGTGCAATGATGCTTTCGGCTGGGTGGATGAGATGGACCGGCATGTGGCGGATTTGATTCAAAGAGAGGACATCGTTCATGCACAGGTCATGACCGCCGCCTGCGTGCCTGATGGGGCCGCGGTTATTCTGCGGACCATCCGGGAAAAGGGCCTTACCCGGGTGGTTCTGGCTTCCTGTGTGTGCTGTCCCCACGATTTTATTTGCTCCGCGTGTACGGACCAGCGGACCCGACTCAAGAATGCCCTTTTTCGCGGCACGGGCATCAGCCGGGCCATGGTGGAGACCTGCAATCTGAGGGGGGAGGTGTTGCGAAACCTGCCGGATGACCCATCCGGTGCTGTTTACAGTTTTAAGGGATTGATCGGTCGTTCCATCAACCGGGCCAAACGTCTGAGACCCCTTCCGGCCCCCATGCGCAACTACAATTTCACCACTGCAGTCATCGGTGAGTCTGAAGCGGCCGTTTTCAGCGCTCAGGCCCTGGCCTCCTCGGGATATGAGGTGTTCATGTTCGGAATGCAGAATAAACCTCTCACAAAAACCCTTGAACATCCCAACATTCATTGTTTTCAAGGTTCCCGAATTGCGGCCATCGGCGGTACCCTGGGGGATTTTCAGATTACGGTGGAAACCGGTGATTTTTCCCAGGTTATGCAGGTGGGCGCCATTATCCTGGGGGAAAAAGCGAGCCGCAGGGTGCCCTATGTCCACCAGGAGGGCCTTCCCAGTACGGTTCTGATTGTTAACATGCAGAAAGAAGGGGTTCCGGACATCCCTTTTCATTACCCTGGCACCACCCCCATTTCGGGCTTGTTTTTGACGTCCACCCCCGGTATTCAGATTTCCCAGCGAAAAGGCGGATTGGCCGCTGCGGTGCTGGCCGCCGCAGTTATGCCCAGAGGCCCGCGACAGAGCAAGGGCTTTACCGTGGTGGTGGATGAACAGAAATGCCGCGGATGCGGAAGGTGCATTGAGATATGTCCCTACCGGGCCATTTCCTTTAACCCCAACGGGGTGGGTGGATGGCACGCGGTGGTGGATGAAGCCCTTTGTAAGGGGTGCGGCAATTGTATTTCCATCTGCCCGTCCAATGCGGCGGACAGCCCTTATCGAAACCAGGAATATCTTGAGCGGGTGCTCGAAGAAGTGCTTCTGCCCCGGATTTAATTCATTTGGCAGGTATTATGACAGATCCCAAAATCATTCTTTTTTTGTGTAACTGGGGCCCCCATTCCGCCTATCAGGTTCTCCAGGATCAAGCAGCCATGATCCCCGGGGAAATTAAAATGGTGCGAATTCCCTGCACCGGCAGAATCAGCAAGGCCCTCCTTTTTAAGTGTTTCGAGATGGGCGCCAACGGCGTCGCACTGGTGGGTTGCAGCCCGGGAACGTGCCGCTACGGCACCGGCACCACCAACGCCCGGGGCCATGTGGAAGATACCCGGGGTATTCTGGAACTGCTGGGCCTGGGAAAAGAGCGCTTGCGTTTGGCTACCTTCCTGCCGGATGAATCGGAAGCGCTCCTTGAATTCCTGCAAACCTTCAGTGCTGAAATCAAGAAAATGGGAGCAAGTCCGGTTGTACCGACCCCGGTTCAAAAACCCGTGGCCGACCGCGGCGAGGCCCTGCGACGTCTGGCAGCCCTTCACAATGTGTTTGCCTGCCAGGATTGCGGAAAATGTTCTTCCGCCTGTCCCCTGACCCTCGTGGGAAAACCCTTTTCTCCCAGAGCCATGGCCAATGCGGCCATTTCCGGCCAAATTTCCTCCCCATCCGTTCAGAATGATATCTGGTCCTGTCTCACCTGCGGCCTGTGCTATGAAAGATGCCCTTCGGCAGTGGATTTTCCACGATTTATCAGAGATTTGCGGGAAGTGGTTGTGGAAAACAGGCTGGATACGCACGCGGTGCATGGGGGGTTTTTCCATTCCCTCATGCGGACCATGACCTCCGAAGATCTACAAATCAGGCAATGGGATTGGCTGCCCGAAGACGTCGTCATTGATAAGAAGAGCAAGATCCTCTTTTTCGGGGGGTGCGCACCTTATTTTGACCTGTTTTTCACACGACACATTGGACTGAATACGCGGAATATCCTTGTGGACAGCATCCGGCTGCTCAATTTTTTCGACATTCACCCGCGCCTCCTGGAAAACCTGCGGTGCTGCGGCCATGATCTCCTCTGGTCCGGTGACAAAACCAATTTCTTGAAGCTGGCCCGGCTGAATGTGACGTCCCTTCATGAGGCAGGCATCGAAGAAGTGATCACTGCGTGCCCCGAGTGCTACCGAACCTTGCACCGCGATTATCCGGAGCAAGGGATTGATCTGAATTTCAAGGTCACCCACATCTACGATTTTCTTGAAAATGAAATCGACAAGGGGGCGGTGGGCTTTAAACCTTTAAACCGAAAATTGACCTTTCAGGATCCGTGTCGGCTGAGCCGCTTTGAAAATCGTCCGGAACTGCCCCGGAAGCTGATTGATCGATTGAACCTGAAAGGTTTCAGCGAAATGCGGGATCATGGGGCCAACGCCATATGCTGCGGCAACAGTGCCTGGATTGGCTGCGATTCATTCAGCAAGGCCCTCCAGGTCAAACGCATTGAGCAAGCCAAAGATACGGGAAGCGATTTGTTGATTACCGGCTGCCCCAAGTGCCAAATTCACCTTCGCTGCGCCATGGAAGATCCGTTTAAGGGTGAAGCACTCAAAATGGAGATGATGGACCTTACGAGTATACTGGCCAAGACCATAGAGTGGGAATAAGGAACAGAGGGAACGATGGAAGCAAAGATGGTTGTAAGAAAACGGCATGAACCGGAAAAAGAAGCGGTCCGCATCGGCGTTTATGTGTGTCATTGCGGTTTAAATATCGCCAAGACCGTGGATTGCGAAAAAGTGGCGGCCTTTGCGGAAGGGCTTGAAGATGTGACGGTCAGCAAGGATATCGGTTATGCCTGCTCCGAACCCGGGCAGCAGCAGATCAAGGATGATATTCTGGAGCATAACCTGGACCGGGTGGTGGTGGCGTCCTGCTCACCCCGGCTTCACGAGCCCACCTTCAGACAGATGGTTCAGTCGGTCGGTCTCAATCCCTATCTCATGGAAATGGCCAACCTGCGCGAACAGTGCAGCTGGGTTCATATGCAGGAACCGGAAGCAGCCACCCGGAAAGCCTGTGACCTGGTGAAGATGTCGGTTTCACGCGTTCGCCTGCTGGAGCCCTTAAAAGAAGACACTATTCCCATGACCCAGCGCACCCTGGTTATCGGTGGGGGCATCGCCGGCATTCAGGCCGCCCTGGACCTGGCCGACAACGGCTACGATGTGGTCCTGGTGGAGAAAAGCCCCACCATCGGCGGCATGATGGCCCAGCTGGACAAAACCTTTCCCACCATGGATTGCTCCATCTGAATTCTGGGGCCGAAAATGACGGATGTCGGTCGACATCCCAGGATCAAACTGTACACCATGAGCGAAGTCGTGGATGTCAAAGGATACGTGGGGAATTTTGACGTCCGCATTCTTAAAAAAGCGCGCTATGTGGATGAAAAAGAGTGCACCGCCTGCGGGGAATGTGCCAACGCCTGCCCTGTAATCCGACCCGATGAATTCAACCTGGGCCTTTCTTCACGCAGGGCCATCTATTCCCCCTTTCCCCAGGCGGTTCCCTCCGCCTACGTGATCAATGTCAACGAGTGCCTGGGGCATAACCCGGTGGTGTGCGCCAAGTGCAAAGATGCCTGCGACAAAGAGTGTATTGATTTCCACATGTCCGATGAGGAAATCCTTGAAAATGTGGGAACCATCGTGGTGGCCACAGGGCTTGAGGTGTACGATCCTACCGAGATGGACGAATATGCCTATTCCCGGTTTGAAAACGTCCTCACCAGTGTTGAATTTGAAAGGCTCATCAACGCGGGCGGTCCCACAAAGGGCGAACTGGTGCGACCCACTGACCGGAAAACGCCTGAATCCGTTGGATTTGTTCAGTGTGTGGGATCCAGGTCCGTTCGAAAAGGCGGCAGTTACTGCTCTAATACCTGCTGCATGAACACCATCAAAAGCACTCTCATGCTCAAGGAACACTACCCGGATATGGAGATCAAGGTCTTTTATATCGACATCCGGGCCTTTGGAAAAGGGTTTGAAGAGCTCTACACCCGAAGCCGGAGGTTGGGCGTAAAATACATTCGCGGCCTTCCCGGCACGGTACAGGAGAAAAGCGAAAAGGGTTTGCGGGTGGCCATTGAAAACACCTCTACAAGCAAGCTGGAGATGCATGACCTGGATATGCTGGTATTGGCGGTGGGTATGAAACCTGCTTCCAGTACGCAGAAGCTTCAGGAGATGCTGGGCCTGCAACTCACACCGGACGGGTTTTTCCTGGAAGCGCATCCCAAACTTCAGCCGGTGGATGCGGCCACCCGCGGTGTTTTTTATGCGGGCTGTGCCGAAGGCCCAAAAGATATCAAGGAAAGCGTCACCCAGGCCTCCGCTGCGGCGGCACGGGTTATTCGTATCATGCACAAGGGGGAAATTACCACCGAACCCATCACGAGCATGGTGATCGAGGAAAAATGTAAATCCTGCGGCATATGCGCCGGGGTCTGTCCATACAACGCCATCACGGTGGATGTGAAACGGAAAATTCCCGCATCCGTGAATACAGCGGCGTGCGCCGGGTGCGGCACCTGTGCGGCGGAGTGCAAATTTGACGCCATTGTCATGAACCATTTCACCGATGAGCAGATCATGAACCAGTCCCATGCGCTTCTTGAAACCGAGCCGCAAGAAAAAATCCTGGTATTTGCCTGCAACTGGTGCTCCTATGCGGGGGCTGACTATGCAGGCGTCTCCCGGTTGCAGTATCCCCCCAACGCACGCCTGATCCGCACCATGTGTTCCGGTCGTGTGGATGAAAAATTCATCTGGGACGGGTTCAGAATGGGAGCCCCGGTCATCCTGGTAAGCGGTTGCCATATCGGGGACTGCCACTATATTGACGCCAACCACTGGACCGAAAAGCGTGTCAAAAAAGTCCACAAGAAGATGATTAAGCTGGGCATTCGTCCGGAACGGCTGCAGCTGGAATGGATCAGCGCCGCCGAGGGAGTGCGGTTTGCGGAAGTCATGACGCGGATGGAATCCCTCAGAAAGGATGTCACACCGGATGAAATTGATGAAACGGTTCGGGTCCTCACCGCCGATTAATATCCCAAAACATGCCCCCTGAAAAATTCAGCCCCCTGATCAGCGCCATTTTCAGCCGTCGCATGCTGGTGGCCCTGGTCATGGGATTTGCCTGCGGGCTGCCGCTGCTGTTGACCATCACCGTTCTCCAGGCATGGATGAAGGAAGCGGGGGTGGATCTGACCGTCATCGGCTTGATGGCTTTGGTGGGCCTTCCCTATACCCTAAAATTTTTGTGGGCCCCGTTCCTGGATCGCTTTACACTTCCTTTTCTGGGAAGACGGCGGGGGTGGCTCCTGATAGCACAGGTGGCGTTGATTTTCGCCATCGGGGGCCTGGGGCTGACGGATCCCGCCAACAACCCCTGGATGGTGGCCGTTGCCGCCTTCCTGGTCACCTTTTTCAGCGCATCGCAAGATATCGTGGCGGATGCCTACCGTCGGGAAGATCTCCCCGACGAGGAGTTGGGGCTGGGGTCTTCCCTGTATGTCAACGGCTACCGGGTGGGCATGCTCCTGGCTTCCGGGGGTGGCCTAATCATGGCGGACCATATCTCCTTTGGGGCAGTCTATCTCATCATGGCGGCCTGCCTGCTGCCGGGAGTGCTTACCACCCTGCTCACGCCGGAACCGCCGACCCCGCTGGGCAAACCCACAACGCTCCGTGAAGCGGTCATCGATCCCCTGGTGGAATATTTCACCAGGGCCGGGGCCCTCTGGGTACTGGCCTTTATCCTGTTTTATAAAATCGGCGACACCATGGCCAGCGCCATGACCATACCCTTTTACCTGGATATCGGCTTTTCAAAGACCGAGATCGGCACTGTGGTGAAACTCTTCGGGTTCTGGGCCACCATCGGCGGAAGCCTGGCGGGTGGGGTGGCCATGATTCGATTGGGAATCAAAAAATCTTTATGGATTTTCGGCATTTTACAGGCGCTGTCCACCGCCGGTTTCGTTCTCCTTGCGCGGGTAGGCTACAGCGTTCCACTCCTTTCCGGGGTCATCGGTTTCGAAAACCTCACAAGCGGCATGGGCACCACCGCCTATGTGGCCTTTATGGCCGGCATCACCAACAAAAAATTCACTGCAACCCAATATGCCCAGCTTAGCAGCCTCATGGGCATTCCCCGAGTTTTGGCCTCCGCCCCTACGGGTTTTCTGGCCAAAAACATGGGCTGGGACTACTTTTTCATCGCTTGCACCCTCATCGCCATACCAGGGCTTCTGCTCCTTTTGAAGAAAACTCAGGATTTTCAGTGAGCAATTTTTTCAAGTAGGCCCAAGAGTCCTTGTCAGTCAAATAATTCAGTTTATGATCCTTGAATTCAGCCGGCACCACCACCTAAAAAAGCCGAGATTGTACGGTGTTACAATTGCTGATTGACTGTTTTTTATTAGATTGTTTTACACTAAAAGGCTGATGCGATCTCTTCCGCCACACGCCTGGCCGCATCTCGAGGATCCTTCGCATCCCGGATGGGGCGACCGATGACCACATAGTCGGAGCCATTTCCGACAGCGGCCGCCGGGGTGACAATGCGTTGCTGATCGTCCTGCTCCACAAGGGTCCAGGCCGGACGAATGCCGGGGGTTACAGCGATCAGATCATCGCCCAACGTCCTCTTGACCATCCCCACTTCCAAACCGGAACAGACTACCCCGTGACATCCCGCATCTTTGGCCAACTGCGCCTTTTGAAGGACCAGGGCTGAAATATCGTTTACATATTCATCTCTGTACCCCAGGATCTTCAGTTTATCCTGGTTGAGGCTGGTAAGTACGGTGATGGCCAGGATTTTTGTATTTCCCGGATTGTTTTCCGCAACACTTTTAAGAATCCCCCCCCCCTCATCGCAGTGAACCGTTACAAATGTGGGCTTATGGACGCTGGCAGCCCTGAAAGCCCGCTGCACCGTGACGGGGATGTCATGCAATTTAAGATCCAGAAAGATCCCGGCACTGCTCACATTCCGAATGGCATCGATGATCTTCGGGCCCTGCGAGATGAACAGTTCAAGGCCAACCTTAAAAAGACCCACATCCTCCTTGAGGGTTTCCACATAGCCCATGGCGTCATCATAGTCGGGAACATCCAGGGGAAAGACAACATAGTCCTTGGGGTTTTTCATGATTTTCCTCGTTTATACATTAATGGGTTTAAATAGGATTTTGATTATGGTAGGAAATAAATAGTTGACACGTTCAAAAAAAACAACCATATTGCGTAAATTCAATTTTGGGCCACCGTAGCTCAGTTGGTAGAGCACCTCACTCGTAATGAGGATGTCTGCGGTTCGACTCCGCACGGTGGC
>JAGHDR010000259.1 GCA_021159825.1 Deltaproteobacteria bacterium
CCACTTTCCTTCTCACGGAAATTCTCAACCGTATTGAATTGCCCCCTTTCGGCGCTATTCCCGACAAGGCCACAATGAGGAAACAAGGACGGTCTGACTGGGCCGTTCCTCACACGGAAATTACCATCTCAAAGGTTTCCAAAGGACCTTGTGAAGGACAATATCTCTTTACCCCGAAAACAGTCAGTCAACTGGAGAGTTTTTACACACGGGCCAAGCACCTCCCATGCAAACCTGATTCCTGGGAAAACCCCTATGAATCCTTCATTTTTTCGCCGGGGCAACGGATTAAAGTGGGCATTGCATATGGCACGGATATCGAAGCGGTGGAAGAAATCCTGATGAAGCGGGCCCGGGAAAATGAACTGGCGGCAAATAATCCGGCACCCCGCGTGCGCTTCCGCGCCTTCGGGGACTCTTCTCTTGATTTTGAACTGCCCTGCTGGGCCCGGCGTCCCGAGGAAAAAGGCCGGCTCATTCATTCACTGAATAAAGAAATCTACAATGCTCTGAATAAAGCCGGCATTATCATTCCGTTCCCGCAAAGGGATGTTCACCTTATCTCGTCTTCGGAAACGGCACCTGAAAATAATTAATCAACGATCGCAAACCAGGAGTCGCGACGCATCGGCAAAAGCCACATCCATCTTCTGGTAAAATACCCCGGTCACTATCCCTTTTCCGAAGGTCTTGTGGTCGATCACATCATCGGTTTGATAGGATCCCTGCATGGTGTAGGGAACTGGCTTCTTGTCCTGAAATTTCGCGGCCAGCTGTTCGAAAATTGCTGCAGCATCCGGTTTCCGGGTCTTCGCACTCGCCCGTTTCTTTTTCACGGGTTTCTTGGCCTTCTTCTTCTCCGGATGGTATTTATGCTCACTACCGCAAGTACGGCACTGAACCCGCTCCACAATGCCCTCACTGTTGTGTAAGACCACCACATGGGTTAGGGGCAGCTTACATTTTGTACACTGGGTCTCCAGGATCTGGGCCACAGGCGTTCGATCTTTATCCTTGGTTATCATAGCTTATCCTTAATAAAAGCAAAAGTTGACATGCCTAACATCTCCCAAAGAAAGCCGTGAGTCTCTTTATGGCTTCATCGAGAGTTTCATCTTTCTTACAGAAACAGAACCTGACCAATTCCTTTCCCCGGCTCCGGTTGTTCCAGAAGCAGGAACAGGGAATGGCCGCTACACCCGCCTTTTCAGTCAGCATACGGCAGAACGATACATCATCATCAAATCCCAGACTTCGAATGTCCGCCACCAGATAGTAAGTACCGGGGGTCGAGTAAACCTGAAGTCCCAGACCCGCCAGCGCATCGGACAGACGATTTCGTTTCTTTGTATAGTCGGCCAGAAGCGCTTGGTAGTAACTGTCTGGAAAACCAATGGCAAAGGCCATGGCCGACACCGGCGCCATGGGCATTGGTCAGAACACTCATCTCAGTAAAAATAGAGGTTCCAAAAGGTCGAAGCGCCTGCACCACGACCTCGTCTGTTTCACATCGATATGAACACATAGCCGGTACTCTAAAAGAAGTGCGCGCAATCTGTCAAGGTTCATATCCCCTTGACACGCCATCTCTTTTTTCATACTAATTTCGGCAGAATGAAAAATCGGATGAGAAATTTCCCAATCACGGCAAATCCCCTATTGTAAGGACGGATACCATTGGAGGCCGATAAAATCAATCAAGCACCACAATCCGAACTATTTATTCGCGACCACCTGGCAGGATACCGCACGGAACTGGCCAACCGCAGGACACTGCTGGCCTACATTCGCACCGTTCTGTCGCTGGTTGCGGCGGCATTGGTCTTTATCAAATTCTGGAAACACCCCATTGTGATAGGTCTGGGATGGGCACTTCTGCCCATCGCCGCTGTCATTCTCATCCGGGGTTTGCTGACCTACAGAAGAATAAACCGGGTTGTTCGTCGAGAAGAGAAAAAAACAGGGGAATCCGACGGGCCTTTTCGCTAAATGTTGACCCAAAGGAAATATCATCGGCCATCAACTTAAAAAACACATCCCCGGGGCTTTAGCGCTTGAAAGGAAAAGATGGGTATGCGATGCAACAAAGGCCCTTATCCGTATCACCTTTTCTCCTTTTTATCTGCTTGAAACCCGCGGCAGTGAATACCTGCCAAGGGGAAAAGCCTTTCTGATGCTGCCGAAGCACCAATGCTGGCAAGATATTCCCCTCATTGCCGTTGCCACCCCGCGGCCCCTCTATTACGTGGCCAAACACGAGCTCTTTGAAAATGCCATCATCAGCCGGCTCCTGAAATTCCAGGGGGGCATTCCGCTTAATCGACAAAAGCCGCTCAAGAGCAGAGATGCCATCAGAGCCATGATTCATTTTCTAAGAGCAGGAGAGGGCGTGGTGGTTTTCCCTGAGGGCACCTACTATCCCGGCCGGATGGGCCCCGGAAAGGGCGGTATCCTGAAACTCATCATTTCACGATTGAGGTTGCCCCTCATCCCCGTGGGGTTTCGCTACCGAAAGGAAGGACTCAGAACCCGCGTAACGGTTTCTTTCGGCAAACCTGTTTATCACGGCAAACAAACATCAAGCGATGAAACCTTTGACCGGCTCATGGAGACCATTGCGGGACTCTCCGGTCTGGAAACACAAAATAAGGAAACAAACACATGAACAAAACGAAAGATATCTATGAAATGATTGATGGTTACCGGGATGAGGTCATTGAACTTCAACGGGACCTGACAGCACGGGTAGCCCTGGGGCCATTGAACGGGGGTGACGGCGAACATGAAAAGGTGGATTTTATCCATCAACTGTTGCGCAAAATGAAACCGGATATGATTCAAGAAATCCACGCGCCCGATGAAAAGGCCCGGGACGGTTATCGCCCCAACCTGATCGCCGGATGGGAGGGCATTCAAAAGGGTCCAGTGGTGTGGGTTCTGGCCCACGCGGACGTTGTGCCGCCGGGGAGCCTGTCCCTTTGGGATTCGGACCCTTACCAGATCCAGGTGGATGGAGACCGCATTATCGGCAGGGGCGTTGAGGACAACCAGCATGGTTTTGTGAGTGCCTGTCTTGCGCTCAAAGCCATACTGGATTCCGGAGAGGCATTGAAACGGTCCGTCGGACTGATTGTCGTGGCGGATGAAGAGACCGGGAGCCGGTACGGGCTCAGCTATATGTTAAAGCACCACGGCGACATCTTCAGTCCGGAGGATCTGATCATTGTTCCCGATGCGGGAAACGAGGACGGCACCATGATTGAAATCGCCGAAAAATCGATGCTCTGGCTGAAGTTTACCATAAACGGTCGGCAATGCCATGCGAGCACCCCCCACAAGGGGAAAAACTCTCTGATGGGAGCAGCCAGACTGATCGTGGCCCTGGGAGAGCTCAAAGAAAAATTTGCATCTTCAAATCCCCTTTTCAGCCCACCTGTTTCCACTTTTGAACCAACCAAATTTCTCGCCAATGTTTCCAATGTCAATACCATTCCGGGAAAAGAAACATTTTACATGGACTGCCGAATCCTGCCCGAACACAATGTGGATGAGGTCATTGACACCGCACAACAAATTGTTTCAAGAGTGGCGGCTGAATCGGCACTCCATATGGAACTAGAAAGCGAACACCGGCATGATGCGCCTTTGCCGACCCCGGCGACTGCGCCCGTGGTAGCGGCGTTGAAAAAGGCGGTTATGAACGTCACGGGACGCGAGGCGAAGCCCATGGGGATCGGGGGCGGCACGGTGGCCGCTTTTTTCCGGGAAGCCGGCCTTCCCGCGGCGGTATGGTCCACCTGTCCGGATACGGCCCACCAACCCAATGAGTACTGCCTGATTTCCCAGGTCATCACGGATGCCAAGGTA
>JAGHDR010000177.1 GCA_021159825.1 Deltaproteobacteria bacterium
GCGATAAATAGCCTACTTTTACAGAATAGCTTTGAAACCCTACCTTGAGCACATCAGGGCATTTTGTCTGCCGCTTTCAAGAGAAGAACTGACAGGCGTTGTGGTCGGTCTCGCAAAGGATGTGTCCACGTCTGAAAGACCGGGTTGGCTTCGAACACAGATCCATCCAACCCTTTTAAAATTTCGGGAGTAAGGAACTTTATGACGTCTTTGTTCCCAATATGCGAAGCGGACGCAGGCGGGGGGCCATGGCCTTGACGGAGCCTGATGCGGGAAGTTCCCTGTCTGATATCACCACCCCCGCAAAACCCACAAACTTCAAAAACCTTGAATGGTGGACGGATGTCGGCTAGAATGGTTCCGTGAGGCAGAAAAACGCTTTATTCCCAGAAGCGTAATTTATAAGGGAATCTACTTTATCCCATGGTGGCAAGGAGTGGCCCCGAAATTTAAACCCGTGTTTGTAACGACAAGGAGATTATCTGAATTCATGCCCATAGAAGAAGTCCGTAAATTCACGAAAATGATTTATGTGGGAGAAGTGCCCATCGGCGGCGGCGCTCCCATCGTCGTTCAATCCATGACCAATACCGATACAAGGGACGTGTCCGGGACAGTGGCCCAGATTGAACGTCTGGCGGATGCGGGATGCGAGGTCGTTCGCCTGGCCATCCCCGATGAAGCGGCGGTTGCGGCTTTTGGGGAGATCAAGAAAAAGGTCAAGCCCCCGCTCATTGCCGATATTCACTTTGATCACCGGCTGGCCCTGGGGGTTTTGAAGGCTGGTGCCGACGGGCTCCGGATTAATCCCGGCAATATCGGCGGTCCGGAAGCGGTGAAGAAGGTGGTTTCCGCGGCCCGGGAAGTGAGTGCCCCCATACGGATCGGGGTCAATGCGGGATCACTCCATCGGGATGTGTTGAAAAAATTCGGGGGGCCCACGCCGGAAGCCATGGTGCATAGCGCCATGGAACATGTGGTAATACTGGAAGATCTTGATTTTCCCCACATCAAAATCTCTTTGAAGTCTTCCGATGTCAAAAATACCATAGCGGCCTATGAACTCCTTAGTGAAAGGGTGGACTATCCCCTTCACCTGGGGGTCACCGAGGCCGGTACGCTGATTTCCGGTACGGTCAAAAGCACCATGGGCATCGGTTTTCTGCTGGCGGAAGGCATTGGGGACACGTTTCGCGTGTCCTTGACCCGTGACCCGGTGGAAGAGGTTCGGGTGGCGTATGAAATTTTAAGAAGCCTCGGTTTGAGATCCCGGGGACCTGAAATCATATCGTGCCCCACCTGCGGCCGATGTGAAATTGATCTTTTCTCCATTGTAGAGGAAGTGGAAAGGGCTGTCTCCGGCATCGTGGCATCCCCCAGGGTGGCCATCATGGGTTGTGTGGTCAACGGCCCCGGTGAAGCCAGGGAGGCGGATGTGGGGGTTGCCGGCGGGCGAGGGCAGGGGATTCTGTTCAGGAAGGGAGAAGTGGTTCGGAAGATTCCCGAAAACCGGTTGGCTGAAGTGTTGATTTCCGAGGTCAAACGGTTGGTCGGTTGACGGTTACCAGTTTTTTTAATAAGGAGAACACCAAAACATCATGCGATATTCCAGTTATTTTATTCCCACGAAAAAGGAAATCCCGGCCGATGCCGAGATTATCAGCCACCAGTTGATGGTTCGGGCCGGTATGATTCGAAAACTGACCTCGGGCATTTATACATACCTTCCCGTCGGTCTCAGGTCCATCCGGAAGGTGGAGAATATTGTGCGGGAGGAGATGAACCGGGCAGGCGCCATCGAGGTCCTCATGCCCGCCGTGCAGCCGGCTGAACTGTGGCAGGAGAGCGGTCGGTGGGAATATTATGGCCGCGAACTGTTGCGTTTCAAGGACCGTCATGACCGCGATGCGTGCATGGGGCCCACCCACGAAGAGGTGATTACGGACCTGGTGCGAAAGGAGATTCATTCCTACAAACAGATGCCCATTAATCTCTACCAGATCCAGACCAAGTTCAGGGATGAGATCCGCCCCCGTTTCGGGATTATGCGCGGCCGCGAATTTATCATGAAAGACGCCTACAGCTTTGACGTGGATGAGGCGGGGGTCAACCGCAGTTACGAGGCCATGTACGAGGCTTATGATCGAATATTTCAAAGATGCGGTCTGAAATTCAGGGCCGTTGAGGCGGACTCCGGTACCATCGGGGGAAGCTATTCCCACGAATTCATGGTATTGGCCGAATCCGGTGAGGACCGGATCGTCAATTGCACCACATGCGATTATGCGGCCAACCTGGAACGGGCGGAGGTGAAGGAGGAAGATGACGTCTCCTCGGCGGATGCGAATGCTTTTGAGGTCCTGGCCCGGCTGGAAACACCGGATCAGCGGACCATTGACGAGGTGGTCGAATTCCTGAAGATTACTCCCGAACAGTTGGTTAAAACCCTTGTTTATATGGTTGATGAAGAGCCGGTGGCGGTGTTGCTGCGTGGCGATCATGAATTGAACGAAACCAAACTGAAAAATGCGCTGGACGCTCAGACCGTTGAAATGGCATCCGAGCGATCGGTTAAAGAGGCGACCGGCGCCCCATTGGGTTTTGCGGGTCCGGTTGGCCTGGAAATCAAGGTGGTGGCGGATAACGCGCTAAAGACCCTGAAAAACTTTGTAGTGGGGGGCAACGAAAAAGACCTTCACCTCAAAAATGTGAACCTGGAAAGGGATTTTACGGTCGCCCTTTTCGGCGATTTGCGCACCATTGCGCCGGGGGATGCGTGTCCTCGATGCGGCGGTCATATCGCTTTTGGCCGGGGCATAGAAGTGGGGCACGTGTTCAAACTGGGTGTCAAGTACAGCGAGGCCATGAAAGCCGTATTCCTCAATGAGCAGGGAAAAGAGAGGCCCATGATCATGGGGTGTTACGGTATTGGTATCGGCCGGACGGTGGCAGCTGCCATTGAGCAGAACCACGACAAAGACGGCATTGTTTTTCCCATTCCCGTGGCCCCCTTTGAGGTGACCCTCCTGCCGCTGCAGATGCACAATGAAGCCGTGGTGGAAGCGGCGTCAAAAATCTATGGGGATCTCGTGAACATGGGCATCGATGCGCTCCTGGATGATCGGGATGAGCGGGCCGGCGTCAAATTTAAGGATGCCGATCTGCTGGGTATTCCGGTGCGCATCACCGTGGGTTCCCGGGGGCTCAAAAACGGGGAGGTGGAAGTCAAGCTTCGGACCGAACCGGAAAGTTTCATAGTACCGCTGAGCACTGCTGTAATCGCCATTTCGGATACGGTGAAGGGCCTTTATGATTCGCTTAAATGACATTACCTCACAGGTTCTCCGCTACCACCCGAAAGCGGACATTGAGTTGATCGAAAAGGCCTATGTTTACTCCGCCAAAGTGCATCAGGGACAGATTCGCCTCTCGGGGGAACCCTATCTTTCCCATCCCCTGGAAGCTGCCTATATCCTGACCCAGTTGAAAATGGACGTTGTTTGCA
Source organism: Deltaproteobacteria bacterium (assembly GCA_021159825.1). Taxonomy (GTDB): domain Bacteria; phylum Desulfobacterota; class DSM-4660; order Desulfatiglandales; family Desulfatiglandaceae; genus NaphS2. Next base: position 3,506 of record JAGHDR010000177.1, read on the forward strand.
TTGCCGCTGGATTGTTGCATGATGTTGTAGAAGACACCCATGCGGACCTGGATGAAATAACGGTGCTTTTTGGCGAAGAAACCGCCAATATCGTAGACGGTGTCACCAAAATCAGCAAAATTCATTTCAAAAGCTCCAAACAGCGACAGGCCGAAAATGTTCGCAAAATGATTCTTGCCATGTCCACGGATATTCGTGTGATTTTCGTCAAACTGGCGGACCGGCTCCATAACATGCGAACCCTGGGTTTTCAGCCTGAGGAAAAGCAGCGAAGCATTGCCACCGAAACCCTGGATATCTACGCTCCCCTGGCCGGGAGAATGGGCATCAACTGGATCAAGAGCAGCCTTGAGGATCTGTGTCTCTTCTATCTGGAACCGGAGATTTACGCCGGCATCAAAGATCTGACGGCGCGGCGCCAGAACGAAATGGGGGAATTCTTAAAAAGTGTTCAGGCGGTCCTGATCGAAGAACTGGCCAAGGTTAATATTTCCGCCACCATCAAGGGCCGGCAGAAACATTTCTACAGTATTTATCAAAAGATGGTTGATCAGGACCTGAAGTGGGTCAGGTGTACGATATCCTGGCTTTCCGGGTGATCGTTAATACCATCAAAGACTGTTATGCGGCGCTCGGGCATATTCATTCCATGTGGAAGCCCGTATCCAAGCGCTTCAAAGACTACATTTCCGTTCCCAAAGGCAATATGTACCAGTCCCTGCACACCACGGTTTTCGGCCCGATGAAAGAAAGGATGGAGGTTCAGATCAGGACCTGGGACATGAACCGGGTGGCCGAGAGCGGTATTGCGGCCCACTGGAAGTACAAAGAAGGGAATGTTGCTCGAAAAACCGATGAAAAGCAGTTCGCATGGCTTAATGATCTGCTCGGCTGGCAGAAAAGCCTTAAGGATCCCCAGGAGTTCCTGGACACCGTGAAAATGGATCTCTTTCCTGATGAAGTCTATGTGTTTACGCCCACCGGTGAGGTGAAATCCTTTCCCAAGGGGGCTACCATGATCGATTTTGCCTACGGTATCCATTCGGAAGTGGGTGAAAAGTGCATGGGGGCCAAGGTTGACGGCAAGATGGTTCCCCTGCGGGCCCAATTGAAAAACGGCAATATCATTGAGGTGATGACCTCCTCGAAACAGCATCCCAGTAAAGACTGGTTGAGTTTCGTCAAAACCTCAAAGGCAAAAACAAAGATCAGACAATGGATCAAGACCCAGGGAAAAGACGAAAGTATCAGCCTGGGCAAGAGCATCCTGGAAAAGGCCCTGCAACAAGAAAGATTGACGATTCCCAATCTACTCAAGAGTGAGCAGGTTACAGCCGTGGCCAAAGAACTTTCTTTCCAATCAGGGGAAGACCTGGTTGCAGAGATCGGTTTCGGGAAGATTTCTCCCAAGCAGGTGGTGGGGCGTCTCAGGCCAAAACTGGTGGATGATGAGGAAAGCCCTCAGGGGTTGGTCAGAAAGGTGGTCAGCCGACTGACCCGGCCCAAAGCGGACACGGGCATCAAGGTGGCTGGTGTGAGCGATATGCTGCTCCATTTTGCCAATTGCTGCCAACCCCTGCCCGGCGAGAAAGTGATCGGGTTTATTACCCGTGGAAGCGGTGTGGCCATCCACAATGAAAACTGCCGGAATATCAAAGAATCCGATCCCGACCGGTTGGTAGCGGTTTTATGGGAGCCTTCCGAGAAAAACACCTATCCGGCCAGACTGCGGGTGAGTAGCTTGGAAAGAAAGGGTGTCCTGGCGGATATCAGCGCTGTTTTCAGCCAGAAAGACGCCAACATCATCCAAGCCGAAGTGAAAACCACGGTGGACAATAAAGGCATCTCTCTTTTTACGATTGAGGTGGGGGATTATGCTCAGCTCCAGGACATAATCCGTTCCATCAAAAAGGTGAGAAACGTGCTGATAGTTGAAAGGCTTCAGGATAGTTGAAAGGTTTTTTTCACGGGCTTCTCAACAAGGCCGGATTTGATGCAACTGGTGCAAGCCTTTATTTTTACGGTTTGACCGTCTTTGACGCACTTGACGCTTTGAAGGTTGGGATACCAGCGTTTTTTGCTCTTATTGTGAGCGTGGCTGACGTTGTAACCGACAAGCGGTTTCTTGCCGCAGATATCGCATACTTTTGACATTTAAAGTTTCCTCCCCTGCTGATCGTCATGATAATTAGCCCTTCTAGCTGTTCTTGACTAAAATATCAAGTACTTTTCTATGTTACTTCATTTTTTTTCCCGTCGATGGAAAGGGACTCAAGCCCTTCACGATTCAGCAATCGGATGGTGCGGTCTTTTGTTTCGATGAGGCCCTGCTTGTTCATTCGGTTCAGAATCCGGGAAAGGGTTTCAGGGATGGTGCCCAGAAGGCTTGCCAGTTGTCCCTTTGAAATGTCGAGTGTGATGGAATCCTCACTTTCCTGTTCCGTAGACAGATAAAGCAAGTATGCTGCCAGGCGGGCGGGGACTTCTTTCAGGGAAAGGTTTTCAATTTGCTGGGTGAATTGTCGAAGCCGCATGGACAGCACCGCGAGCATGTTTAGGGCAAGGGACGGATGGGACGTAATCATCCCCAGAAATGCAGTTCTCGGGAAAAAGAGAAGCCTCGATTTTCGAATGGTTTCGGCATTTGCGGGAAATCGCCGTCCGGAAAATACCGGTACCTCCCCGAAGGGTTCTCCGGGGCCGAAAACATGGAGAATCTGTTCTTTGCCTGACGGTGACACCTTGAAAATTTTCACCCGTCCTTCCGCCACCAGGTAGAAGCCGTTTCCCTCATCCTGCTCCATAAAGATTATTTTACCCTTGGGGTAGTTCTCCGAGACCGACACATTTTTGATCTGTTCAAGGTGTTGTTCGGGAAGTCCCTCAAAGATAAGGGCGCTTGAAATGATGTCTAAGTCGCGCGTCATTCAGGTTGACTCCATGAGGATGATGAAGTGAAATTTGAAATTGGGAAAAACCCAAAGTGTGTACAGATTAAAGCTTGATGTCTGCCAAATTTCCAATTTCTAATTTCAAGTTTCGGATGCCGGCAAACCTACCACGTTCCATTGATCCGGGTCAAATAATTTTGAGAATACTTTTTTTCATTGAAAAGCAAAGATTTACCTGATATGAAGAATTTTAAAAAAAACAGGGTGAGGCTGGTTTTTCAGCCGATACCCTGCGTTCGAGATAAAGGGAATGATGAAACACAGCAGGAGGGTATGGGCAATGAAAGAGATGGAAACATTTGTAAAGGCGTTTGGCGAAGGGTTGAGGACATTGGCCCAGGGCGTTCACGCCATCGCGGATAAACTGGACAGTTATGCGGGTGCGTCAAATGACAGGGACTTTGAACCCGAACCCGCCGCGAATGATTACAACCCACCCGAGGCAGCGGAAGAAACTCCGGATAACACGGTTTCTCAGAAAAAGCCGGCTATCACCGCAACGGCAGTGGTTTACGAAGCGATCATCGCTGCGACAAAACCCGTTGCAATGGATGAACTGAGTGAGCAAACAGGTTTTGACACGAAAAAGTTGAACAATATCATCTACCGGCTTAGAAAACAGAATAAAATCAAAAGTGTCCGCAAGGGTGTATATACAAAGAAATAAGGCTTGCATCTCTCACCCCCTTCCTGCCCTTTTAAATATTTTCTCCCCGAGTGACCCTAACTCCCGACCTTTACCGGGGACTTTTGCAAAACACCTCATTTTGTAAAGCTCTCAATCGGTTTTTTGTGATTTTGGAAATAGAGAATTTATGGACAGTATTTTATCTGAAAAACATCGTATCGTGCGGCGATCGGTTCGCTCCTTCTGTGAACGGGAAATCAGGCCCATTGCCGGTGAGATTGATCGAGAGGCCCGTTTTCCCTGGGAAGTGGTGGAAAAAATGGGAAAGCTCGGATATTTCGGGATACAGGCGCCGAGAGAATTGGGTGGTGCGGATCTGGATTCCATCAGCTACGCCATTATCGTGGAGGAGATCAGCAGGGCCAGCGGCAGCCTCGGGCTTTGTGTGACAGTTCATAACAGTGTGGCCTTGTACCCCATCCTGGTATTCGGATCACAGGCGCAGAAAGAAAAATGGGCGCCGCCACTGGTCCGTGGCGAGAAAATCGGTGCTTTCTGCCTAACGGAACCCAACGCAGGATCGGACGCCTCGGGTATTGAGGCCACGGCCGTGTCTGATGGAGACGCTTATGTGGTCAACGCCAACAAAGTATTTGTGACCAACGGCGGGGTTGCGGATATATGTCTTTTGTTCCTTAAGACCAACCCGTCCGCGGATCGTAATGAGATCAGCGTGGTGGTGGCGGAACGGGGAACCCCGGGGTTTGTGGTGGGGGACCTGGAAGACCTGTGCGGCATGCGGGCAAACCCGGTCAGTTCCATACGGCTCTATGACTGTCGCCTGCCGCTCCATAACCTGCTGGGCTGTGAAGGTGCGGGACTCAAAATCGGTCTTACTGCCTTGGATACGGGCCGGATGGGTATCGCGGCCCAGGCCCTGGGCATTGCCCAGGCGGCCCTGGAAGAGGGTATCCTGTATGCCCGGCAGCGCCGTCAGTTCGGGGTTCCCATTTCAAAACACCAGGCCATCCAGATGATGATTGCGGACATGGGCACGCTTGTGGAAGCATCCCGCCTGATGATCTATCGGGCCGCCGCCCTTAAAGATTCCGGAAAAAGATTTTCCCAGGAATCAGCTATGGCAAAACTCTTTGCGTCGGAGGCGTGCGGCAAGGTGACGGATTTGGCGGTACAGATTCATGGCGGATACGGGTATTCCAAGAGCTACCCCGTTGAACGCTACTATCGCGACGCCCGGGTAACGAGAATCTACGAGGGGTCCTCCGAGGTACACCGGATGGTGATTGCCAGAGGGGTCCTGGGAAAATAATAACTGGGAAAATAATAATGGGATTAGATATTGTGGTATGCATCAAATCGGTGATTCTGACAGCGCCCGAGGAACAGATGCTTCGAACCGAGGACACTTCGGAGCTCAATCCTTTCGATCGGCCGGTCTTGGAGGCGGCCCTTCGCCTCAAAGAACTTCACGGCGGCCGTGTGACGGTCATTTCAATGGGCCCCGAGGCGAGCCTTTCGGCCCTTTCCGAGGCCAGGGCCATGGGGGTGGATCGGGAGATCCTTATCTCTGATCCGGCGCTCGTCGGCTCAGACACCCTGGCCACATCAACCGCCCTCGGGGCGGGCCTTCGGAAGCTGGTCCCCTTTGACCTGGTGCTTTTCGGCGTTCGAACGGCGGACAGCGACACCGGTCAGGTGGGGCCTCAGACATCCGTACAGCTCGGCATCCCGTTTATCAGTATGGTAAAAAGTTTAGAATGGCAGAAGGATGTCTTCAGGGTAGAACGGGTTGCGGATCATTTTTTGGAAGAATATGAAGTCGCAACACCTGCGGCATTTACGATCCATCCCGGTGCGTTTCAGCCGAGGGACATGGGGCTTTCAGGGATTGGCCGGGCATTTGAATCAGAGCGGGTTGAACGCTGGAATCTGGCGGATCTGGGGCTTATGCCGGAACGGGTAGGCGATGCGGGTTCTCCTACCCGGGTGCTTTCCATGAAGCGGATTAAAGAAACAAAGAAATGCGAGTTCCTCAAAGGAAATGCCCGGGAGCAGGCGGACGAGCTGATGAAGCGGCTTTCGGACTCCGGCGCCATCGGGGCTTGATTGATATATGATGAATAAAAATATGACCAATGAAATCTGGGTATTCGGTGATTTGCGGCATGAGCGGCTCTTTAGGTTCAGCCTGAATGTGTTGGCCAAAGCGCGGGCACTTTCCCGGCGCATCAATGGAAAAGCGGTGATGGTTTTCCTTTGTGCGCCTGATGACGGGGTGCGATCGAATAACGATCCGGGTTCGGTTTCTCTTAAAAGTGCTTTTGAGGATTCCTTTGCCGGGGGCGCGGATCGGGTTTGTGTCCTTGAAAATGACCAATTTTCGGTCCCCCTGTGCGATGTTTATGCGGAAGCCCTGGCGGGGGTGGTGAAACAGCACGCGCCCCTGCTCGTATTGATTGCACTCACCGATTTCGGCCGGGAGATGGCATCCAGGGCCGCTCGTATCTGCGACGCCGGGTTGATGGCCGATTGCGTGGATCTTCGAATTGCCGAGGAACGGATTGTGGGGTTGTGTCCCGCGTGGGGCGGGGAAATCATGGCTGAGATCACCTACGTTGACGGTCATGGTACGGGATTTGCCACCGTGCATCCCCAGATTCAAACTCCCCGGATTCAAACCAATGGCGAAGTGGTGCCGGATGAAGACAGGGCAAAGGGTGAAGTCGAACGGATTCCCGTTCAGACAGATCCTGACGTCAATCGTTCCAAACTGCTTTCCCGTTCTCTCGAACCCCCGGAGCACCGCAAACTTGAGGAAGCCGAGATCGTGGTGGTGGGCGGTGCCGGGCTGGGCAATATGGAAGGATTTGGCCTGGTTCGGGAACTGGCGGTGGCCGTGGGCGGCGAGGTGGCGGGAACCCGGCCCCCCGTTCTACTTCATTGGGTGGACGAGGATCGGCTGATCGGGCAGACGGGAAAGGCTGTTCGCCCCAATCTGCTGTTTTCCATCGGGATCTCCGGCGCCATACAATACACGGCCGGAATTTCAGAATCAAAGACCATTGTGGCCATCAATCGGGATGCAAACGCCCCCATATTCCAGGTGGCGGATCTCGGCGTGGTGGTGGATGCAAAGACGTTTCTGCCATTGTTGATTGCGCGGGCCAAGCAGGTGGTCATGCGAAAACTGGCCGACGTGTTGTCCGATACCCAGGCCGTAGCGGGCGAGGCGGGCAGTTTCGGCGCAAAAATACAAAAGATCCGCGAGTCCCGCGAATGGAATGTTGAACAACTGGCCAAAGCCACCGGGCAGACACCGGAATTTATGACCCTGGTGGAATCCGACGAAATGTCCCCGCCCGTCAGTTTCCTGCTTCGCCTTGCCGGAGCCCTGGGTGTCGATCCGGGGACCTTCCTCAGAAAGGAAGAGCAGACTGCCATCCGTGACCAGCGTGCCCAGGCCTTCATCAAGCGAACCAAAAGCTACTCCTACGAAACGCTGACGCCCGGAGCTGAGGAAAGCCATCTCCGGGCGTTTATGGTGACCATTGAATCTCATCATGCCCACAAGCCGGTGGAATACCGGCACGAGGGGGAAGAATTCATCTATGTGATGGAAGGGGACCTGGAATTTGTTCTGGGGGGAAAGCCCCATGTGCTCAAGAAAGGGGAAAGCATTCACTTTAATTCAGACATCCCCCACAAACTGAAAAGCCTCTCCAACGAACCCACCCGTTGCCTGGTGATGCTCTATACGGTGTGAGTCGGCACAACTTGAGACCTTTGAAAAATGTTCAATTGTGAGGGGCAGGGGGGACAGATTTGGGAGCGGTGTTGGGCCGCAAGCGGGTCCCGATCCCATGGGTTAGGAAAGGGTATGCTCAGCTTGAAGCCGATGAGATCTGGTTTCAGGCCGGATAATCGGGTGGTTACGAAAGTTCCAGCGTTTCCGGCCTTTTGGTTTCGGGCAGGTTTACCGGTTTGATGTCGTCTTTGGACAGAGGAATCACCTTCGCCCGGGTTTTTTCGGTGGGGCGATCCGCCTCTTTCCCGGCGGCTTCTTCTTTGGCTTTTCGCGCCGGCTTTTTTTCGAGATTTTGGACTTTACGGGTCAGGGTATCGATCTTTCCGGTGAGCTGAGAGACCTTCTCCTTGCCGGCCAGGTTCATGAGGTCAAGGGCTTCATTGACCCTTTGATCGATCTTTTCCGCGATCCATTTTTTCAGGTCGTCGGCGCGGTTCAGCATGTCATTTTTGAGCCTGCTGCCCTCGGACGGTGTGATTTCTTTTTCTTTAACGAGCCTTTCAACCAGCCTGTCGATTTCCTCGTCGGCCATGGTGAGTGCTCGATCCCACAATGAGATATATTTTTTTCCATAGTCTACTAACGTCCCCGGACCTTTTCGAAGGAGCTGGATCATGACGTTGGATGCGCCATTATCCGTTTGTCCCGTTTTGGTCCGTGCAAAGATCTGGGAAACCGTGGCCGCTGTGATATCTTCCCCGGTTTTATTATCCAAAACCGCTATCTCTTCCCCGGCTTTGAGCAGTTTTGCGATTTTATCCAGGGTTATATATTTTTTGCTGTTTGTGTTGTATAATTCACGGTTCGCATATCGTTTGATTTTGTGCATGACTGCCTCCGAGGCGGGTTGAACATTCAGGGGTTTTTCCGAGATAATAGACCACCGATTTCAGGCCAACCCTTTGAAAGGCCGGCTTGAAGATCGGAGGGATATCAGGCATCGCATTGCTTGCTCAGGGTGTTGAGCTTGGTATTCAGGGTTCGTACGGTTTTTGAAAGTTTTCCCATGTCCTTTTTGCTGGGCAGGTTCAAGCGATCGGGAATCGACTCAAGGCTCTTGGATATCCTTTTTTCCATCGTTTCTTTACCGGGAATCCGGTCGGTGATTTTTTTGCCTTGATCAAGAAGATCATCC
>JAGHDR010000194.1 GCA_021159825.1 Deltaproteobacteria bacterium
AACCAGTTCCTTGTCTGTTTTCGCCTCAATGGCATCGATTTTTTTGCTGAGATAGAGAAATTTTTCTTCCGTGGCGCACGCAGAGAAAAGGAGAAATGAAGACAAAAAGAAAACCACTCTGATACCGCTGGGCTTTAACAAAAGATGAATTCCCATATTCTACCCCATTAATCGATATGTTGGCGGAACACCATGGTTTATCAGGACAATGTCAAAATATTTTGAACAAAAATCCGGTGCTGCGCCGGACGGTGCCGGCGCAACACCGGAAATTATGGTGAATGGTATTTTTTGCACCAAATTCGGTTTAGATGACATTACCAAACAACCCGGACTATTGAAACAGCTTGAAAGAGTCCCTTCTGTTCAAGGCCCATGCAACAGGATTGTTGGCAGGATCCGCCGGCCTCAGCTCACCGTAGCTGATGGTTTTCAAGCGGTCCGGAGAAATTCCCAGGGCAATGAGAAACTTTTTGGCACTCATGGCCCGTCTTTCACCCAGGGCCAGGTTGTATTCTTCAGTGCCCCTGTCGTCGCAGTTTCCGGCAATAAGGACCGAGTAAGATGGATTCGCACGCAGAAAGCCGGCTTTTTCTCTCAAAACCTGTTGAGCGTCAGGTTTCAGATTGCTTCTGTCATAGTCAAAGTAGATCTTGAGGTTTTCAAAATCTGCAACCAAAGCGGCCCGCCTGGCGGCGGCTTTCTCCGCTTCAATGCCCTCGACCACTACGACCTTCGATTCTTCTTTAATAACGGTACCCTCTTCGGTTTCATCGGGCGGATTTACACCGCTGGCTACACCCATCTGCTTTTCCGCACAAGACGCCATAAAGAAAAGGGAACAGACAAAGACAGTGGCCATTAAGCCGAGGACGAATCTATTTTCCATACACTTTTTACCTCCCCTAATTTGTAGTTTAAAACAGAAAAATCAAAAAACCCAAGCAATCCATGAACCACAATGGCACTGATTGTTAACCAAAAACATTAGATAATCAAGAACAATCCAATCAATATTCTAGCATTTCTGATAATATATTTCAAGCGCTTATTAATGATCAAAATACAAATTGATTTGACAGTCTTGCTCCATCGTTATAGTGTTGTACGGGTTTAATCGGGCTCAAATTTCGGAGGAAAAATGACGGAGAAGAACTTTGAAGCGGCAATAAAGCGATTGGAGGAGATCGTGCAGAGCCTTGAAGGGGGCGAAATGCCCCTGGGAAAATCTTTAGAAGTGTTTGAGGAAGGCATGCAATTGGCCGGTTATTGTTCCAACGAACTTGAAACAGCGGAAAAAAAGGTTTCGTTACTTGTTCAGGGAAGTGGCGGAAAATACAAAGAAACACCTTTCAGACCGGGCAGAGAAAATGATGGTGAACCCAGTGAACTTTGATTTAAAGGTTTACCTGCTGGAAAAGCGGACCCAGGTGGACAGCGCTCTTGATGAATATGTTCCCAAGGCGGATGGTCTCACGGCAGACTTGATTGAGGCCATGAGATACAGCCTTTTTGCAGGTGGAAAGCGGCTGCGGCCGATCCTCTGCATGGCTGGCGCCGAAGCGGTGGGCGGAGAAGGTCAACATGTACTTCCCGTGGCGTGTGCCTTGGAATTGATCCATACCTATTCCCTGATCCATGATGATTTGCCTTTGATGGATGACGATGATTTCCGGCGCGGAAAACCAACCAATCACAAAGTATTTGGGGATGTGATCGCCCTCCTGGCAGGGGACGGTCTTTTGACGGAAGCCTTCAGTCTCATGACCTCGTCCTATGCCACGGGAGAAATCGCACCTGATCGGCTGCTTGAGGCGATCCGGATGATTTCCGGGGCTGCCGGGTGTGGTGGAATGGTCGGCGGACAGGTGGTGGATATGCAGTGGGAGGGGAAAAAAGCGGATCTTGAAACGGTGAAATTTCTTCACACCCATAAAACAGGTGCTCTGATTGAGGCTTCGGTGGCTTCCGGCGCCATTGTTACGGGTGCCCCGGAATCTCAAGTCCGGTCTGTTTTATCCTATGGTGAAAAAATTGGTTTGGCATTTCAGATCTCCGATGACATTTTAGATGTTGAAGGGGACAGCGAAACCATGGGAAAAATGGCGGGGGCAGATGAAGAAAAGGGAAAAACCACCTATCCGTCGGTCCTAGGCTTGGGTGAATCCAAGAAAATCCAAAGTGCACTGGTTCAAGAGGCTGTCCAGGATCTGAATGCGTTTGGGGAAAAAGCAGAGCCCCTTCGACAAATTGCTTATTATATCATCGAGAGAAAAAAATGATCGAAAGCGGACCCGGAAAATCGAATTTGTTAAGCACGATTGAAAGCCCCGCGGACATAAAAGATTTTTCCTTGGATCAACTACAGGATTTGGCAAAGGAAATCCGCTGGAAAATTAACGAGACAACGTCAAAAACAGGGGGGCACCTGGCGCCCAGTCTTGGAACGGTAGAGCTGGCTATCGCCTTGCACTATGTTTTTGATACCCCCAAAGATAAAATTATCTGGGATGTGGGGCACCAGGCCTATGCCCATAAGTTGCTCACCGGGCGGCGGAACCAATTTCATACCCTGCGAACTTACGGCGGCATCAGCGGGTTTCCAAAACGGGCGGAAAGCCCTTATGACGCTTTTGACACCGGGCATAGCAGTACCTCCATTTCCGCGGGCCTGGGTATTTCCACGGCAAAATGCCTCAAAGGAGAGAGACGGAAAGTCATTTCCGTAATTGGCGACGGTTCCTTGACCGGAGGAATGGCCTTTGAAGGGCTTAACCAGGCTGGTCATACGGGGAAGGACCTGATTGTTGTGCTTAACGACAATGCCATGTCCATCGCGCCCAACGTGGGGGCTTTTTCGTCGTTTCTGAGCCGCAAGATGACCGGCAAGCGGTTCGTAAATTTCAAGAAGGATCTCGAAAATTTCATTAAATCCTTGCCCGGGGTGGGGGAAAATATTCTTAATTTTGCCCGCAAGAGTGAGGATTCCTTTCTCGCCTTTTTTACCCCGGGGATGATGTTTGAGGCCTTTAAGTTCAAATATGTAGGCCCCATTCAAGGACATCGTCTTGACCGCTTGATTGAGACCTTCGGCAATACGGGCAATCTGGAAGGACCCATTTTGATTCACGTACTCACCCAAAAAGGCAAAGGATATGAATTTGCCGAAAAGGATCCGGCCCATTTTCACGGGGTGGGAGCTTTTGATGTTCAAACCGGGGCGCCTCCCATAAAAAAACCCACAAAATCCGTTCCCTCTTACACCCGTGTTTTCGGCATGACCATGATAGATCTGGCATCCAAAAATGATCGATTGTTTGCCATTACCGCGGCCATGCCCGAGGGGACCGGTTTGACGGCGTTTTCAAAAGAGTTTCCAAAAAGGTTTATGGATGTGGGAATCGCGGAGCAACATGCCGTGACATTTGCCGCGGGCCTGGCAACGGAAGGGTTCCATCCCGTGGTGGCCATTTACTCCACGTTCCTTCAGAGGGCGTTTGACCAGATTGTCCATGACGTGTGTCTCCCTAATCTGCCGGTGGTTTTCGCTTTGGATCGGGGCGGCGTCGTGGGTGAAGACGGCCCGACCCATCATGGGCAGTTTGACGTGTCTTATCTGCGAAGCCTGCCCAATATGACCATTATGGCGCCAAAAGACGAAAACGAGCTGCGGCATATGTTTTTTACGGCACTTAAACACGATGGACCCGTGGCCATCCGGTATCCACGGGGCAGTGGTTTTGGCGTACCGCTGGATGATGAATACCGGCAGCTTCCCATGGGGGAAGTTGAAATTCTGAAGGAAGGAAAAGATCTTCAGGTGCTGGCATTCGGCAGTATGGTGTATCCATCCCTTGAAGCGGCCCGCGTCCTTGAAGCGGAAGGGATATCCGTTGGAGTCCTGAATTGCCGATTTGCAAAACCACTGGACAAAAAAATCGCTGCAATCGCGGCCCCTTCAGGCCGGCTTCTGGTGGTGGAGGAGAACGTTAGAATGGGTGGCCTCGGCGGCGGTGTCTTAGAGCTTTTAAACGACATGGGGAACCGGGATATCCGGGTCAAACGGATGGGGCTTCCGGATCTGTTTGTTGAACAGGGTCCGGCGGGTCTGCTCCGCAAGAATCTGGGTCTTGATGCGGAAGGTATTACGAAGGAGGCCAGAGATTTCTGCCAACAAAAAAAATAAGACTGGATAAATTATTGGTTCAAAAGGGTCTGGTCGAAAGCCGTGAAAAGGCCAAGGCGATGATCATGGCGGGCCTTGTTTACGTGGGCGACGCCAATATGGATAAAGCCGGCCACCGGTTTCCCGAATCCGCAGCCATTCGCTTGAAAGAACCCTACCCTCCTTTTGTCAGCAGAGGCGGTATAAAGCTTGAGGGGGCCATCAAGCACTTTTCGCTAAACGTTCAATCTCTCGTTCTGCTGGATGTGGGGGCTTCCACGGGTGGGTTCACCGATTCTTTGCTTCAACGGGGCGCCGAAAGAATTATCGCCATTGATGTGGGTTATGGCCAGTTTGCCTGGAAGCTTCGCCAGGATCCCCGCGTGACGGTGATGGAAAAAACCAATATTCGCTATTTAACGCCGGATGACCTTGGAATCCTTGCGCAGGGAGCAGTCATAGATGTCTCCTTTATTTCCCTTAAATTGGTTATCCCGACCGTATCCCGCCTCCTGACGGATCACGCCTTCATCATGGCTTTGATCAAACCCCAGTTTGAAGTGGGCAAAGGGAAGATTGGAAAAGGGGGCGTGGTGCGCGATTCCGCTCTTCACGAATCGGTTGTTTTGGACGTGACGACGTTCTGCCAAAAGTCGGGTTGGTCGGTTCGGGGAACGGTTCCGTCGCCCATATTGGGACCCAAGGGCAACCGCGAGTTTTTTATCTATCTGGAGCGGTAGAAATTTCTACATGATGGGTTTATGCTTTTCTCAGCGCCGGATTCCAATTAAGAATCAGGGTCATTACCCCCTTTGTCAAACAGGATGCGTTGAAGTTCTCGATGGGTGAAATAGGGATCATCATCTCTTAAGTACGGCAGCAGGATCTTCTTTTGCCGAAGCATATCTCTGGAAATCTCCGCATGAATTTCATCCGGTTCATGAAGGGCTGCCTTTGCGATCTGTTGACCAAACGGGTTGACGATTTCGCTCCCCCCCCAGAAATGAAACGCCTCTTCCGGGAGAGACACGGTAATTGCCTCGGATGCGGGCATTGTTGCGGTTTCAGCCGCAAGAACGGATTTTTTCTCGCTCCAGGACTCTTCCCCCACCCGGTTGACACAGACGTTATAGATACCGAAAATGCGTGAATAAAACGTATTGATGATTCTCCAGCTATCGATATTTGAAAATTCGTTTCCCATGGAGCCCTGGGAAGAGTTGAAGATGGTGATGAAGATATCCGCCTTCTGAACGACCCCCAGGTAGGGGAGCGAGGGATGCCACAGGTCGTTGCAGATGAAGACCGCCATGGTAAAACCGTGCAGGGTGAAGACCTGCACCCGTTTTCCGGAGGCAAAAAATTTCCGTTCCTCGAAAACGCCATAGTTCGGCAGGTTAAGCTTGCGATAGGCAAAGAGAATATTTCCGTCCACCGCTACCAGGGCGGCATTGTAAAAATTCATGGCCGGGGTTTCTTCAATGAACCCCACCACGGCCGCCGTCCCTTGGGTGGCCTTTGCCAGGGCCTTTATTTCCGGGGAATCCATCCTCAGGGCGGCTTCGTGGTATTTTTGTCCCACAAAATATCCCGTCAGGGCAAGTTCCGGAAAGACCGACAGATGCGCACCCTTTTCCGCGGCGTGACGGATCCTGGATGTCACATCCTCAAGATTGGCTTTGAGATCAAGCAGAATCGGACTTGTTTGATGAGCAATCACTTTCATTTTTCAATCAATCCCCCCCGCTAAAATAAAAAACATTTCCCCGTATTCTTGAGGGTGTGATCGTCCTTCATATAGTTCGGGTTGCTTCCATTGCGCATGATCACTTCAAATCCCTCGGGATCGTATAAATCCATTTCGTAATCAGGGGCCTTTTCGGGCCCGGTGTCGCGGCAGAGCTGGATATGTCTCTCCAGCTTGGCAATGGAAAAGGAAATCAATTCTTTCAAAAAGCCGAAAGAATGACGCATGTGATGAAATCCGTACTTTTTCATGAGGGCGAATCCCTGAACCGCTTCTTTTTCCGCTTTCTTGTTCGGTTTTTCCTGGCTGGTGGTGCAGGCGGTCTGAATAGAAGGAAGGTCGAGCATTTTGTTGATTTTTTCCTGAAGCAGGTTGGCAATATTGTGGGAAACAAGGCCGAGATCAACTGCATAGTTTTTTTGGATATTGGCAATTGAAGGGAGCCCCGCATGGACAACGGTAATGCCCGGATTGATCAATTGCGCAAGGGTGATGCCGAAGAGCCCTTCCGCATGGGTCAACGTGACCAGGCCCGACATGGAATAAGGGCCTGACAATCCTGCCATGGGCATGGTGGACACGTAAACGGGAATGCCCTTGCGCACGCATGAGATAAAGGGATCAATCATGCTGTCAATAATGTTCAGAGGACTGTTGATCAGCGAAAACTGGATGGTCAGGTTTCCCCGGGTGTTGTGGACTTCTTCCGCACGGGCGATCCCCGCATCCGTCACGGTGGCCACGTAGATCGGTTTATGGCAATGCTCGATAATGGTGTCGATGACCTTCACTTCCTGTCCCTTTAACAAGACACCCCTTGCCATGAAATCAATGACATCGGCTTGTTCTGCAATCTTTGCGATTCGGGTCAGGTGTTCAAAGGTCGGTTCCACCAGTTCCCCGGTCTGATCGTCATAGACAAATGGGGCGGTCCCGCCGATGCCGAAGGCATTTTCCGGTATCCAGTATTGCTCCCTTTTGGGCGCTGTATTGAGGGCCTGCTCCACCAGCGGCCGCAAAACATGGAGATGCCCGGTGCTGTCGTCAAAAGCCGCCATGCCGGTGTCTTCAAAAATCCTTCTGACCTCGCGGGAGGCGCACTTAACGCCGATTTCTTCCAACACTCTGAGTGCGTCGTCATGAATTTTTTCCAGAAGATCGATGTTTATTAGATCCATGTTTATCCCCTCAAACTAGATTGTAATACGCATCCCATCATGTGCGAAGCGCATATTTTTCAAATTTTTCTCAATTGTCTTATAATCGTCATAACCCCTGTTCCAGTACTCCTCCATATGCACAAAAAGGACCTGGCCCGCTTCTAACCTACGGGAAAGGGCAAGGGTCTCTTCAAATGTGTAAAGGGTGGTCCTCGATATGTGGTTCGCAGGATATCTAAAACCATGCTTGAGGCCGTTTTCAAAGATTCCCGGCTGGATCACGAGGATGTCCGGTTTTTTGACGTCATCCCTTTGTTCCGGAAACGGCTTGATATCGCACGACGCGTATACGATCTTCTTCCCCTTTTTCTCAAATATATAGACAAAAGCGGTTTGAGAACCGCGGTCCACCGGAATGGCGGTTATTTCGGTTTCCCCGATGGTGGTTTTTTCATCAAACCCGACACATTCCACAAACCCCTGCTGCTCATAAAAATCGATAAGGGGACCATAAATCGTTTTGAGGTCGGTGATCCGATCTTTTAAGACCCGGGGAAGGAGCAACCGGATGGTTTTTCCCCTGTAGGCCTCCCAGGTGCGAAAATCCAGCGTAATCTGCTCCACGACCCTGAATCCCTCTACGTGGTCGGGATCCAGATGGGTAAACAGGAGATAATCGACCCGATCGATATTGGCCCGGTTCAATTGCCAGGCGATCTCCGCCGGCGCATCGATCAAGAGGTTTTCATTATGGACGAAGATGGACGGCCCGGTTCTGGCGTAGGGCGCCCCCTTTTCCCTGGCTTCCCGGCAGATGCGGCATTTGCAGAGGGGTTTCGGAATAACCGTACACCCCCCGGAACCCAGAACCGTAACATGCATGGATCAAGCCCTCTGTTTAGCTCCAGGGAAAAGGACTGTGGCTGACCGGATGCAGTTCGCCCTTTCGGTAACGGGCGAAGCGAAAGGGCTCAAGCAGCGCCTGCTTCTCCCCCAAGACCTCCTTGGCCACCAGTTTCCCTACACCGATCATTTTATAGCCGTGGTTGGAATCGAGAATCAAATAACAATTCTGCTTCATGGTGTCAAAAATGGGAAAACTGTCCGGCGTAAAACAGCCCAATCCGCCGGAAGGTTCGTTTTTGTACATCCGGTATTTGTCTTCATATCGCTTCTGGCAATGGGCCAGGGCGGAGGTCCACATATGCACAAATTCGGGGGTAACCGTAAAGTCCGGTGAATCGATGCCGTAGGGATCCACTTTAACGTTTCCCGTGACGGTGTAGGGCGCCGCCCCGCCTTGAACCCCGCCGAAATTGAAATCAGGCTTATAATAAATGCCCCACATCTCGTCCGTGATCAATGATCCGTCCTCGCTTGAGTAAAGGGGTGCTTCCGAATCCACATGAATCACCGGCGGCATTTCGCCCCGGTTGTTCATGGCATAGGCGGGATCCACCCCAAGGGTTCCCTCCACCAGGCACATGTAGGTCCACATCTGATTTCCGGAATGCAGAATGCCGTCGGGTCCCATGATGTCGACTTCGTTGGGAAGGCCCAGCATATCCCACAAACCTTTGGCCCAGGGGCCGGGACCGGCGACGACCCAGTCGCACTGAATATCGCCCTTTGATGTTTGAACGGCAGTCACGGAATCCTTATCGGTCTTGAACCCAGTGACGGAAATCCCGGTCAATATTCGGACCCCCAGGGCTTCGGCCTTGTCTGCCAGCCGGTAGAGGGATTTCATCTGGTTGGCATACCCGCCTTTTTTTTCATGCAAAATGGAGGTAATGCCCTCGGCCTGCCAATCGTCAAAGATGTTTTTACGCATGTAGTTGAGGCAGTCTTTTTCCCCTTCGATAAAAGCCGATTCATAACCGATATTTTTCTGTTGTTGATAAATTTGAGTTACATCCCCGTGCATGGATTCCGGAGATATCTGCATGTACCCCACCGGATGAAAACCGTAGCTTTCGGTATCTTCTTCCCATGCGCGAACGCTGTGGGCCATGAGTTCCCGCATGGCGGGTTGAAAATAGTTGTTGCGGATGATGCCGCAGGCGATGCCCGATGCACCGGCCCCGATGGCCGTTTTATCGATGACCAGGATATCTTTTCCGCTGCCGGTTCTTTTCTGCTTTAATTCCTGTGCCAGGTGCCAAGCGGTGCTGAGGCCATGGATGCCTGCTCCGATAATTATGTATTTCTTATGGGTTGGGAGTGACATTGTTTCTTCCTCCTTTTATTTAAATGGATCCCATCTGACGGTCTGATGTTCATAAGATGGTGGGAATTGCTTCAGGAATTCATCGTAATAATAGAGCTCTTTAAACGAAGCAAACGGCAACCCGTATGCGGCCTTGGGTCTCTCTTTTATCTCTTCGGGATCAATCTTATTGGCCACGATGTCATCCATTACATCATCCATCCCCGTTCCCATGGCAAATCTGAGTTTTTCGCGATTGGCAATCTTTTCGGGCAGCATGTCCCGGAATGCCTCTCTCAAAACATACTTCTCAACCTGCTTTTCTCCATAAATTTTCCATGTCATGGGGATTTTTTTGCTGAAAGCCACAACTTTTGAATCCAGAAACGGCGTCTTATAAACAACGGCATTGGCCATCCATGCTCGGTCCAGGCGTCTAAGCGCTGTATTGTACGCGATATCCAACAGCTTCTGGGCCAGGCGGTCGCGCTGTTCACTGCTCTTCACTTTCGGGTTTTTGAGAACCATTCGGTAACCCCCGAACAGCTCATCGGCCCCCTCGCCCACCAGAACGGCATTGGAATGTTGTTTGACCATTCTGGAGACATAGTAGTTTGAAATAATGCCGGAGATGCAGTCTTCGTCAAAGCTTTC
>JAGHDR010000382.1 GCA_021159825.1 Deltaproteobacteria bacterium
GCCCTTTTGCCCGTCTTCTACGTTGTGACAACAGGCACATAGCCCAACTATGCACCTGTCATCACGCCTTGAAGACGAACAAAAGTCCTGCACGATATGCGTATATTATTTTCTTCCAGTTCCCTAAATTCGAAAAAGAGCTGATGGAATACCTCAATGACCGCTGTTTTTTGACAAAAACCGGCTGTAGGATACCATTCCCGCCAGCACATTCACCGCGGTCTCCGGTGTCTGGTACATCACCCCACTGTACCGGCTTTCGGGAACGGGCCGCACCACGCCCTTGCCCGTTCCGGCCATGGAAACCCCGACAACGGGTTTCTGATAAGTCTCCATAAATCCAGCTATTTGCGCAATGAAGCGCTCTTCAAACTCTTGGCCCATTTGTTCCTCATGACCCGGAATTTCGGACGACGTTTTGCGATCGGCTCTCCTGGTGGATTTGAGGATCTGTTTCATAATCTCATTTCTGCCGACAATACCCAAACAAATGACCGCATCAATCCCATCCCACTTCATCAATTCTTCCACAGCCACCAAAGGGGCTTCCAGATCCCGGCTTCCCACCAGGTCAACGGGGTTCCCCTTGCTCCAGAATTCGGGCAGGTATTTTCCGATACAGGACACTATCCGGTTCGGAATTTCAGGAATTACAAGCCCTCTTTTGGCGCATTCATCCGCCGTC
Organism: Deltaproteobacteria bacterium; assembly: GCA_021159825.1. Lineage (GTDB taxonomy): Bacteria > Desulfobacterota > DSM-4660 > Desulfatiglandales > Desulfatiglandaceae > NaphS2. The sequence continues at coordinate 686 of JAGHDR010000382.1, forward strand.
ACAACGCCCCAGCCTCCCCCTACGGTTACAATGCCCACACGATTCCCCATGGGCAGGGGAAGGGAAGAAAACCCGGCCGACAGGTTCAGCAAATCCGATGGAACATTCACGTTCAGAATTCCCGCCTGACGGCATGCCCCTTTGAAGATGGCGTCATTACCACTCATAGCGCCCGTGTGGGAAGCGGCTGCTTTTTTTCCTGCCCGGGTGCTTCCGCCTTTGAGGAGGATCACCGGTTTCACTCTGTTGATGCGACTCACTGTTTCCAAAAACCGGATCCCATCCCCCACATTTTCCATATAAAGCACAATAAATCGTGTATAAGGATCATTTTTCAGGTATTCCAGGTAATCGGGACAGGTCAGCATGGCCTCATTGCCGGACCCGACAAACAGGGAGATACCAACCCCCTGCTGCTCGGCCCAGTGAATCAGCTGGGTGCCCAGATTCCCCGATTGAGAGATAAAAGCCACTGACCCTTTTCGGGGCCGCGGATGCGCACCCGTAGCAAAAAGACCGGCATGGGGGCAGATAATCCCCATGGTATTGGGACCGATGATCCATATCCTGTTTTTTCGCGCAACATCGGCGATTATTTTTTCCTGTTTTTTTCCGGACGGTCCCGTCTCACTGAATCCCGACGTGATAATCACTGCTCCCTTGGCACCATTTTCGCCCAATTCCTCCAGCAGCCCCGGAACCGTCTCGGCCGGTGTTGTAATAAATGCCAGATCCACGGATTCCGGAATATCTTTAACGCTCCGAAATACCTTCAGGCCATACATTTTTTTACCCCTGGGATTTACCGGAAAAACTTTTCCTTTGAAACCACCCGCTACAATATTTGAAAAAATCATCTGCCCCCACTTGCCTAATGTGGTGGATGCCCCGATTACAGCAACGGTCTCGGGGTAAAAAACGTTTTTGAGATCTGAAAACTCTTTTGCCATATGATCTTGATCATTCATTTTATTCTCCACTCAGACATTGATCGGTTTTCATTATCCAATCCGCGTAATCTGTGGATTAACATCCACTTTTGAGGAATGGTATGGTAGCGTTGAAAAAGCAACGTGTCAAACAGGATTCTCAGGATCATTCTTCACTTGTGGTTTAAGCCGATAACGAATAGACTGCACAAAAATGGTTCATAAGAAACGGGGTTAATCCGCAAAAATCTTGACAAATAATGCCACCAATCCATGACAACCATTGAAATACAAAAAATCGGCCTGGTTCGATCGAGCCTCAAAAACAGACGGGATTGTCCTTCACAGGAAAAGGAAGGGGCACCCGAAGCATGGATTGAAATCGATCCGACATATGCGGATGGCCTTTGCGGGTTGCACCCGGGTGATGAAATTATTGTGTTCACCTGGATGCGTCTGGCAAATCGCGATACATTGCAGGTCCATCCCAGGGGAAACAGGAAAAATCCCCTCAAAGGTGTTTTTGCCACCCGATCCCCGAGTCGGCCCAATCCGATCGGCATTCATCAGACTCGCATTATCAACCTGGACCGATCGTCGAAGATCAGAGTACAAGCCCTCGAAGTGGTGGATAAAACCCCGGTTATAGACATCAAACCCGTTATCTAAAAAGCATATAACCCGATCTTCGGACTGACAAAAAGGTTTGAAACCTCGGGTTCTTTTGTGGCAAGAATCAATGGAAAAAATTTCTTCCAACACCTACAATAAATATATCAAAGCCATCACGGATATCAGCCGGGCCATCACTTCCGATCTTTATCTGGAAGATATCCTCAAATTGATCGTCTTGGTCACCGCCAAGGTGACCGGTGTTGATATCTGTTCCCTCTGGCTCATCGATGAAGGCGAGACACCCAAGAAAATTCGTCTGAAAGCAACCCAGGCCATTGAGCCGGAATATGTAATAGACCGCTCCCTCAACATGCACGAAGGGGTGGTAGGCTTTGTGGCGACCCACAACCAGCCGTTGATCCTCAAAAATGTCCTGGAAGAACCTCGATTCAAAGAAAAAGAGATGGCCAAAAAGCTGGGCCTTGTGTCCATGGTCAGTATCCCCCTTGAAGTCAAGGATGAAAAAGTCATTGGCGTTCTCAACTGCTTCACATCGGAACCCCATGAATTTCTGGAAACGGAGGTCAATCTGATTAAAGCGGTGGCCAACCAGGCTGCCGTGGCTATTCTGAATACCCAGTTCATGGTGCAGACCAAGGTGATCCAGGAAGAGCTTGCGGCACGAAAGCTTGTGGAACGTGCCAAAGAAGTACTCATGAGACAACGCAACATGACCGGGGAGCAAGCCTACCGGTGGATGCAGAAACGCGC
>JAGHDR010000350.1 GCA_021159825.1 Deltaproteobacteria bacterium
GTTTTGAAACTCAAGATCTTCGGTCCGGTTTTCCGGATAATTGTCAATGATAACTTTCAGAGGGTGCAATACCCCCATGACCCGTTGGGCGCTTTCATTGAGGTCTTCCCGAACACAGTGCTCCAACAGAGCCATATCCACCTGACTGTTCTTTTGGCCAACCCGATCCGTTCACAGAAATCTCGAATGGATTGGGGCGTATAACCACGCCGACGAAGCCCCGAAAGAGTGGGCATGCGGGGATCGTCCCACCCCTCCACAACCCCTTCCTCAACCAGTTTGAGAAGCATCCGCTTGCTCAAGACCGTATTGCTGAGATTAAGCCGGGCAAATTCGATCTGCTGAGGATGGCATTCCACCGGCAACTGATCCAGGACCCAGTCATAAACAGCGCGGTTGTCCTGAAACTCCAGCGTGCATAGAGAATGGGTAATTCCCTCAATGGAATCGGACAGGCAATGGGTGAAATCGTACATGGGATAGATGCACCACCGGTCTTCCGTCCGATGGTGAAACCGTTTCAGAATGCGATAAATGACCGGATCCCGCAGGCTGATATTGGGGGATGCCATGTCAATTTTCGCTCGAAGAACATGAGCGCCATCTTCAAATTCGCCTGTTTTCATCCGTTCAAAAAGATCCAGGTTTTCCGCCACAGGCCTGTCCCGGTAAGGGCTGTTTTTCCCGGGTTCAGTCAACGTGCCCCGGTACTCCCGGATCTTGTCCGGCGGCAGGCTGCAAACATAGGCGTTTCCCTCCTTGATCAGCATAACCGCATATCGGTACAGTTGATCAAAATAATCGGATGCATAATACAGATGTTCTCCCCAGTCAAAGCCCAGCCACTTAACATCGCGCTGGATGGATTTCACGTATTCCAGTTCTTCCTTGCTGGGGTTGGTGTCGTCAAACCGCAGATGGCATGCGCCCCCCTCATTTTCATCGGCAATACCGAAATTCAGGCATATGCTCTTGGCATGGCCGATATGCAGATAACCGTTGGGCTCGGGCGGAAAACGGGTCACGACGCGGCCCTGGTGCTTATTTTCGGCTACATCGCCGGCAACGATCTGACGAATAAAATCTTTATGGGGGGTGGGGGAAATCTCGTTCATATAAAAGCTCCATTTTTATTTATTTTCATTTTCCGGCATTCCACCGAGCTTCCTTAAACTCTCCCTGGCAAAATCAATGGATTCATCCAGTTCCAGTGCAAATTTGTAAAACCGAATGGCCATGTCTTTGTTCCCCATCTCCCTGTAATTGGACGCAATATTGGCATAGTCGATGGCGGACGCGGGGTTCAGTTCCAACACTTTGTGAAACGCCTCAATGGCTTTATTATGTTCTTTAAGTTTAAAATAGCAGAATCCCATGAGATTGTGAATATCCGTTCGATCACTGTCAATGACAACCCCTTTTTCGAGCACTAAAATGGCTTTCCGGTACTGTTCCATATCCCGTAGGCAAATCCCCATGTAGGAATAAATACTCGGCACATCCTCCCTTCTGGGCCCCAGCTTCAGCGCCTCTTCGAGAAATCCCAGGGCCTTCCGGGGGTTCCGCAGGGAGATATGGGCCAATCCCAAGAAAAATTTAACGTAGTATTTGTCGGACAGCAACTGATCCATTCGGGTCAGTTGATTGATACTCCATGGAATATTATCAGACTCGGAAATCAGTTTGGCACAAAACATACCCACACTGGTTCCCACGGCCCTCTCCCGGAAATGGGCGCCGGGAATAATGGAGTAAAAGGCCGGGATTTGAAGATGGGGGTGCATCACATCAATGGCAAGCAGTTCCATGTTCATAACATCAAGGGCTGTAATACAGTTTTCCACCTCCACCTTGATATTGTCGTTGCCTAAGTTCGGCAGGATCGAAATGGGAACCGTACGCTTCGGGTTCAGGATGAAGTCGGCTTCGGCAAGATCCCGGAATTTGGGAAGGCCACTGGCCACGTAGTTGGAACCGGAATTAAAATCACCGGCCAATTGGGCCACCTCGGTCAGGGCCCGGCTCAAAGATTTCTGGGGATCGGACGTGGTGCCGGCGGTCCAGACGATTTCGCTCTTTTCAGGAAATGTGGTCGGGTCGTATGCCAGGACCCCCACGGACGGAATGCCCGTGTTCAGGGAAAAATCCGATGCAAAGAGTTCCACTCCCGCTTTTCGGAATTTTTCAATCAGTTCGCATGTGAGGGCATCCGTGACCGTGTTCAAATCAATGGCCGGTACGTTCGTTTTCTCCCGGCTGATAATGGAGGACACATGCCGTTCCACCAGTTCACAAATCCCCTGGCTCACGGCTTCTTCCACGCAGTTTCCGGCTGACGGTCCGTTGAACTCGTTGATGGCAAAAAACCAGTCAAACGGGATCAACATTTCCCGGTCTTTTGTCATGTTGCAGCCAAGGGTCCATTTGAGGGGCAGGTCTTCAAATATTTCCCGAGCCCTGTCCAGTTCACCGGAATCATCATGCACGGATTTGGCGATGGCTCCGAAGGAAAGGGCCTCA
>JAGHDR010000296.1 GCA_021159825.1 Deltaproteobacteria bacterium
CATTCTCCCGATTCCTGTTCATTTCAATAAGCTCAAGTCCGGGAATAGCTTTCAAGACCTCTCTCGGAGCATCATATACGTCATTGTGTCTGCCTAAATAGCAAGGATCGTGGTAAGTTACTTTCAGATTGCACTCGGAAAGAGAAACCTTCCAATCTTTCATAAGCATAGCCAGAATCTGAGTATAGTGCAAAACCTTAAAGCTCCCCCCTATCTCTGGGTATTCCTTTGCAAACGCGTTAAAGGCATGAGGATCAAGCGTTATGATCTTATAAACCCCCCTTTTTTTGAACTTAGTGATATTTTCTCTGGCCAACTGTTCAAAAAGCCATTTCTCTCCAAGAGCCTTGACATCATTCCCATCGCAGGATTCTTCATTACCCATAATGCCAATGGACAACCCCGCCTCAACCAGCAAATTTCCGACAAATTTGGCCATTTTTATCCCGCATTCATCATATGAGCCAACATCTCCGACGTAAAAGAGGTAGTCCTGATCGGAGTAACTTTGTAGAGTGCTTCCCTCAGCCCACTGACCTCTTTCACCTTGTGGCCTTTTGAAGGGATTGCCGTTGGTAATTATGGCCTTGAAATAATCCCTGACAAGAGGAGGAATGCGTCCCTCGAGCACTAATTCCGACTTCGCAGATTCAAATATATTGAGTAATTCATCTCTGAATGTGAAGACGCAGTTTTCCTTACAATTCCCGCAGGTAACGCATGAATACAGGATGTCGGCAAAATGCCTGCTAGTCTTAATTTCACCTTTCAACCATGCATTTATAAGCCACATCCTGCCACCAGGAGCATAGGTATCAAATCCGAATTTCGCGTAAGAGGGGCAGTTGAAATCCTGACCATCATCGGCAAATTTGCAAAATCCGCAGCGAAAACATCGGTGAACAAACTCTTCATATTCCATATTATGGCACCTCCCAGTTGCCAGGATTCATAATGCCGTTAGGATCCAATACATGTTTTATTGTTTTCATGAGTTTTAAAGTATTTGGATCCATTCTCTCCATGGCCATTTTCTGTTCTTCAACATCCGCTTTCCAAGGAATACCTCCCTGATCAAGAGAAAATTCGTTCATTTCATGCAAGGCCGTTCTAACCCTTTCCATTAAATCTGGATCAGCACGGTTGAAAGGAAATCCTGATCCATACATCATGGCATGATTTCGACCAACAACTCTCATCAATCCTGCATATGCAACATCATATTTCGCTCCTACTTCTTCAATTTTCCTCGCGAAAACAGGATATTTTTCAATCAGCACGATCGGCCCTGTATAAGTAAATCCGCCACCTTTTTTTTCGTCCGCAAGCGTCCGAGTTACCCACTTTTGCGGCGTTTCGAGCAGGCCCGGTTTTATTGTCGGAGGTATCCACATAAAACCACCATCTTTACTTTTTCTGAATTCCACAAGTGAATCCCATATCATTTTTCTTTTAAATTCCATTTCATCATCTGTATCGCCACTATAATACATGGTTATATAATGATAACCTTTTAACATGGGGGGATCAAAATGAATTCCCGACTGAGAACCGCCTAAGATATCCTCCAGGACTTCCGTATGAGTCAAATTAAACAGAATATCCGGAACTAACTTAGCTCTGTCTCTTACAAAAGTCTCTACAACCCTCATTTTTTTTCTGGGGAATAATTTGATACCCAGCTTTGTAATGATACCTGTTGTTCCGGCCCACCCAAAGAATAAGCTTGAAAGATCAGGAAGTGTGGCCCCCTTTGAAAACCAGCCAGGTGACATGGAGCACGATCCGATTTTACATATTTCCCCTGTAGGAAGAACAACTTCCATGCCACTAACCAAGTCTGAGGTATAACCATATTGCTGTGTGAGACGCCCTTGACCATGGATTACAACGCTTGCGGCTACTGTAGTAGCCGGAGGAGCCTCGGGTATGTTATGTTGCAGGTGAGGATAGTTTTTATTTAAATAGGAATAAAGGGCACCTTGGGAGATTCCTCCCTCAACAACAACGTGTCTCGCATTTTCATTAACGGTCAGAATGCTCCTCATCCTTTTCATATCTATTACAATTCCTCCTCTGTGAGGGATCGTAAGGCCACTTAAAGCCATGCTTCCCCCAAGGGGAACGATAGGTATTTTCTGCTTATTTGCGAGTATTACAATATTCTGTACTTCTGCCGTTGACTTGGGAACAACAATATAATCAGGTTTACCGGCGGGCATCAGACCCGCATCCCTGGCGTAAAAATAAATCTCTTCCGCTTCTGCTGAAACGTAATCTTCCCCCACTATCCCAGCAAGAGACCTATAAACATCAGTCATTTTTTATCACCTCTTTTTATTACTTCTCACCTATTGCCATTTTACACAGGTCTATAATATGGATTGGAGTTATCCCCATCTTAAAAACCTTTTTGGCCAGAGAAAATTGGCAAAATGGGCAGTTGAATATGCAATAATCAGCTTTATTCTTGACCATATCGTCTATATTTCGTTTCTGCACATCA
>JAGHDR010000027.1 GCA_021159825.1 Deltaproteobacteria bacterium
GTCCGACAATGGGAACACCCACCTCGCCTGAGGAAAGGTCTTTGATGGTAGCCGCCATTTCGGGATTGAGCTCCGAAATCTTGAACACCCCGAGATCTCCCCCCTCTTTTTCCCCCGGACCATTGGAAAACTGCCTGGCCAGGTTTCCGAAGTCTTCCCCATTCTTAATTTTCTGAATGATTTCACCCGCTTTTATTTTTAATGCACGGGATTCTTCCCGGTCGGCCGGGTCTTCCTGCTTTAGAAAAATCATGGCAAGATGAACTTTTCCTTTGGTGCTGAATTCATCTTTATGCGCCTCATAATACTCTTTTATTTCTTCTTCTCTGATGATAATTTTACTGGTGACTTCATAATTAACCAGGCGTCTCCGCTCAAGCTCTGTTTTGAGCATTTTTCGATACTGGTCATAAGTCTGCCCTTGCTCTTTGAGCGCAGCAACCAGGTCTTCCTGGGTCAGGTTGTTGTCCGCCTTGACCCTTTCGATGGTCGCATCCACTTCTTTGGGTGGCACCTTGATCTTCAATTCCTGAATCTTCTCACGGGCTATTTTTTCTTCGATCAGCATTTCAAGAATTTTTTTGCGCGCCTTAAGGTACTGACTTTCGGATTTTCTTTTGAGTGCTTCAGGGGTCATGCCCGTCATTTCCGTCATGCGCATATTGAGTTCATATAATGTGACCACATCCGCATTTACAATGGCCACCACGCGATTATAAATTTCCCCGAAAGCCTTTCCCTGGAGACAAGTGTTCCCCCAAAGAAAAAAGAGCATCAAGATGAGAAGGGTCGATTTTTTCATTCAGGAAAACTCCAATTTGTCGATTGCTTTTTGATTGATTTTGACCCTGATGTCGCCATGAAGGTTTTGAAGCCAGTTTCTGAAAAAAGATCCCCGTCTTTGCTGGGAAAGATCTTGCTCTATGTTGCCAATGACCTCCGAAAATGCCTGGAATCCTCCGGGACGGCGGGATATGATTTCAAAAATATGGTATCCCGAAGCACCTTTCGTCACCGGGCTGACGTCACCGGGCGCCATTGAAAAAAGCGTTTTGTCAAGGGTTTTATCCATGACGCCTTTGGGGATCCAACCCACTTCGCCGCCATTTTCAGCCTCAGGGCCCACGGAGTATTCCCGGGCCAGATCAGCCGGATTCTCACCCGCACGAATTCTTGCATGGAGTTGTCCGGCCTGCTTTCGGGTTGAGCAGACAATTTGTCTGAATTTAACCTGTTCCGGGGCCTTGAAACGGTTTGGGCCTGATTCAAAATGTGCTTTCATTTCTTTGTAATCAGGTGGCGTCATCTCCTTGGTAACCGATTCCATAACCTTCTCAATGATAAGCTGCTCCTTAAGTCGTTTTGTCCAGGCCTCAGGATCCCCGAATTTTCGAAGCAGTACCTGTTCAAAGTCGGCATCCGTATATCCTTCTTTGATTTGGCTCAATTGCGCCTGAAACGCTTCCTCTGTAACCTCAATGCCGTGCTGCCTTGCGAATTCCAACATCAGATAACGGTCTATGATGTGATCAAGCAGGCGAGTCTTGATCTCTTTTGCATCCTGGGCCGAAATGGGCAAATCTTCGCTCACAAAAACCATGTCCTGCTTTAAATCATCGGCCGTAACCTGTTGATTCCCAACGACCATAACAACCGTGCCGGAGCCCAGCCCAAGGCGGTCGCAACCGGAAATAGAAAACGGACCAGCACTGCCCAGAAGCAAAAAAAGGACTGAATAAAAAACGGTTGATTTGTTTCTAAAAATAGCCCGATGGTTCATTTGTCTAGTGGCGTTTGGTCACAGGAAAAATAAGGTGCTCATAAATACAAGCTTTGAACCCCTTAAAGTATCAAGCACGCGGGAAAAAGCAAGTATATTTTTTAATGAAACCACCCAGCCCGGAAAAGCCGGACATTCAAGGGTTGAGCTGATCCAGAATTTGTTCCACTTTTTGAAGATCTTTCGGAAATGTGACCGGTCCCGTATGGATCGTGAGCCTATTGTCGGGAAGGAACCGGAATCGGTTGGGGCGCTCGTTTGCCAGTGTTACCAGATGTTCCCTGTTCTGGATACCGTTCTCCGGAAAAGCAAGCATCAGCTTGTTTTTCCCCATATCCAATTTGTTGATTCGAAGTTGCTTCAGGCGCAACCGGATGGACATCAAAGCCAAAAGGTTTTTGACTTCGGCAGGCGGGTTTCCAAAACGATCATGAATTTCCCGTACCATTTCCTCCAGTTCAGATTTTTCAATCAGCGCGGAAAGACGGCGATAGAGATTTAACCTCATATCCGTATCCAGTATGTAGTCGCCGGGCAGAAATGCCGGAATATTGATATTAATTTCGGGATTCACCTCGTCTTGCCATTGCTCGCCCTTTAATTCCGTAACCGTCCGTTCAATCAGTTTGAGGTAGAGTTCGTATCCCACCGCCGAAATATGTCCTGACTGGGAAAAACCAAGGATATTGCCACCTCCCCTGATTTTCAGGTCATGCATGGCAAGGTGCAGACCGGCGCCCAGGTTGGAAAAATCCATGAGGGCCTTCAGCCGTTTTTCCGCATCTTTTGAGAGCGTGGAATCCTTGGAGATCAACAA
>JAGHDR010000273.1 GCA_021159825.1 Deltaproteobacteria bacterium
ACCCTGAGGGGCACATCCTTTTTCCCCGGGTCGTCCCGATTCGAGTCGTCTTTATCATCAGCGTCTTTATCCTCATCAATCCCCAACCAGAAATCCCCGATGGATTCTTCCTCATCGTTCACCACATTAAAAAACTTCATATGAACCAGTTTCTGCTCGGAATGCACCAGGTTGAAAGTTTCCGTTTTCCGGCAGGGCAGCGGCGTATTTTTCTCCACGAGCAGATGCTTTTCGCCGTTCTCCAGATAGATGTAGTAGTCATGGGCGGCGGCGTGAACAATATCGAAGACCCCCTCTTCGATGATATAGGTTTCAAGATCAAAGCCGCAACCACTGCAGGTCTTTTCCTGCTGACCCACGTCGAGACCGCACTGGGGGCACTCATAGGTTTCCGCAAGACGATGGCTCAGGATGGCCGCCCCTTCGGCAATGGCCAGCATGGGCCGTTCGTGGACCATTACCTTTTCATGCCCGAAGGTTTCTTTCATGGCCTCGATAACTTTGGGAATCCGTTAGCTTCCGCCCACAAGCAGAACATTGTCGATCAAATCCGGCGTAAAGTGGATATCTTCAAGCACTTTTTGCGTCAGCGTCACAACGGCATTGACCATTGGGGCGATCATGTCATCGAATCGCTTCCGGGTAATTTCCACGTCCACATCCACCAGATCCCCGTCTTCGTCCTTGAGTACACCCAGAATTTCGATAAAGGCTTCATCATCGTCGCTCAAACGGATTTTCGCCTTTTCAACGGCGGTTTTCAATTCCCCTCGAAACCTGTTTTTCTGCTTGGGTTTCTGGCCCTCGATGAAGGTCTCCATATCAGCAATATCATATTCCCGAGCGATTTCCGCCAGCACATAATCGGCCAGGAGACGATCCATATCTTCGCCCCCCAGCCACATGTCACCACCTTTTCCCTGTTCGATAAACTGGCCGCCGCTGATGGTCAAAACCGAAAGATCAAACGTGCCGCCGCCAAAATCAAAAACCAGGACGGTTTTGGCATCATCACCCTTAACGTTGTCCACACCAAAAGAAATGGCTGCGGCAGTGGGCTCCGGCAACAGTCTGCGAACCTTTAAACCGGCCATGGCGGCGGCCATCCGGGTGGCGTGCTTCTGCTTGTCGTTAAAATAGGCGGGCACGGTAATAACCGCGTACGCCACTTCTCCCCCGAAGGATGCTTCGGCATCCAAACGGATTTTTTCCAGGATTTTGGCGGAGATTTCCTCCGGGGAAAACTCCTTTTCCCCGAGCATGATGCCCAACTTATTGGCTGTTCCCCTGGAATGCCGATCAATCCGATAGGTCACGCGCTTTTCTTCAATGATCTTCTGAACCTCCCGGTTGAGGATGCTTCTCCCCATGAGACGTTTGACGGCCTGGACGGTATTTTCGGGATCCTGTTTCATCCATTCCAAGTCGTCTTTACCCACCACAAATTCCGGTTTGGCCAGCTTGGAAAAAACGGGCGGGAGCTTCTTTTTCTTGAGGGTTACACAGGAAGGGGTCAGATAATCCCCTTCCGCATTTTTCAGGATTTCCGTCTGAACTCTTTTGATGGCGGCAACGGAATTGGTTGTTCCCAAATCGATCCCTATGGACCTGGACATAAGCTGACTCCTTTAAGCAATTTAATCGAATATTTGAAAGGGGGAACTATAAGAAAAGGCGAATTGCCGGTCAAGAAATATCTTTTCTTATAAATTTCGAGCATTCGGAAAATCTGTTTTATGACGCTCTAAAAGCTTGAATCTTGGCGGCTTATTATCTATGGTGTCGGAAAATATCCGGCAGGGAATCGATATACACGGCACTTTAAAAAAACGGCCGACGTTGTTCAAAGCGCACCATCGGTTTTACAAAACATCAAAGCTCAAAACGAAATACAAATGATCGGATATTTCTTCCCCTGAACCCATGAACCATATTCAAAAAGAACTTCTGATCTGGTATCAAAAAAACCGGCGTTCCCTTCCCTGGCGAAAAACATCGGAACCTTACCGCATATGGGTAAGCGAGGTGATGCTGCAGCAGACCCAGGTCAAAACGGTTATTCCCTATTACGAAAAATTCCTCTCCGCTTTTCCGGAACCCGGAATACTGGCTGAAGCCGACCTGCAGAAAGTGTTGAAGATATGGGAAGGTCTCGGATATTATGCCCGCGCCCGAAACCTGCATCGGGCGGCCCGGGAGGTCATGGCAAACCATGGGGGTATTATACCCCAAAGCCGCACATTGCTTAAAACCCTTCCGGGCATTGGTGATTATATCGCCGCGGCGGTTTCGAGCATTGCCTTTGGAAAACCTCATGCTGCCGTAGACAGTAATGTGAAACGGGTGCTGGCCCGCTTTCAAAAAACGGAGATTCCCGTCAACGGCCCTGCCTCCGGAAAGGTGTTTAAGGCCGCCGCCGAAGCATTCCTTGAAAAATCGAAACCCGGGGAATTCAATCAGGCCATGATGGAGTTGGGTGCTTTGGTCTGTACCCCCAAAAATCCCCGTTGTTATGGTTGCCCTTTGGCCCGGGGATGCCGTGCTTTCAAAGAAAAGGCTGTGAGCGACTACCCCAAACGCATCAAAAAAGCCCGGATACCGGAACATCACATTGCTGTGGGCGTCGTCTGGAAAGGGCCAAAGGTTCTCATTACACAACGAAAACCGGACGGTCTGTTGGGCGGCTTGTGGGAATTCCCGGGGGGAAAGATAAGAAATGGCGAAACCCCTTCCAGGGCCTGCACCCGGGAAATCAAGGAAGAAGTCAACCTGGTGGTGGAAACCAAAGAACGGATTGCCCGCATTCGGCACGCTTACACCCATTTCAAAATTGTGATGGACGTATTTCGATGCACCTATCAGAACGGCAGGGTTCGATTACGGGGACCGGTGGATTTCCGGTGGGTCCGGCTTCATGAAATCGATCAGTTCCCATTTCCGGGGGCCAATCGAAAATTCATCCCCCTGATCAAATCTCACAAAAATGACTTTAACGCCACCACGCCGTAATCGTGCCACACAATAGAAATCCAGTCCTGAGGGAACTTCCAAAAAACAATCTACGCATCCTGTTTGCCCTTTTGCCCGGCTTCTACGTTGTGATAACAGGTGCATAGTTCACTATGCACCTATCATCACGCCTTGAAGACGAACAAAAGTTCTGCACAATATGCGTATATTATTTTCTTCCAGTTCCCTCAATCCTTAATAATCTCCGGATATAATCTTTTAGCGCATTCAGGACAGATGCCGTGACTGAACTGAACATCTGAATGCTTCGAGATGTAGACCTCTACCT
>JAGHDR010000066.1 GCA_021159825.1 Deltaproteobacteria bacterium
GACCAGTTCCAATGTCAACGGAAGCGCCGTTTGAAGCCCGATCATGCCGAATGCGGCGTTGTCGAATTCCACATTCTTTTCAAGGCTGTCGTGCGGGGCATGGTCAGTGGCGATCACATCAATAACGCCGTCGGCAAGACCCTTTTTGATTTCAGCCACGTCCTCTGACGTCCTCAATGGCGGATTGACTTTGTACCGTGTGTCATAACCCACCACAGACTCATGATCCAGGGTGAAATAGTGGGGAGCGGTTTCAGCAGTCACCGGAAGACCCTCTTCTTTGGCGCGACGTATCAATTCAACCGAAACACCGGTGCTGACATGCGCCACATGGACGGGGCAACGGGTCAGTCGGGCAAGTGAAATTTCTCTGTAAACGAAAATATCTTCACTGGCGCTTGATATCCCCGGCAAACCGATCCGGGTTGAGATTTCACCTTCGTGCATCACCCCCCCTTTGGAGAGATTCGGATCTTCACAATGGGAAATCACGGTCAATCCACAATAATGGGCGTATTCAAGGGCCCGTCGCATGAGCTCACTGTTGACAACGGGAAACCCATCATCCGAAACACCCACAGCACCTGCAGCAGCCAGTTCGCAAAAATCAACCAGAGATTCTCCCTTCTGCCCTTTGCTTATGGCGGCGATGGGATAAACGGCTGCACCTACGGCTCTTTTGCCCTGCTCAATAATGAACTCCGTAACCGAACGACAATCGTTCGGCGGAGCCGTGTTAGGCATGCAGGCGATGGCGGAATAGCCTCCGGCGGCAGCGGCCATTGCACCGGTGGCAATGGTTTCCTTGTATTCAAACCCCGGCTCTCTCAAATGGGTATGGATATCCACCAGGCCCGGAACAATCATTTTCCCCACTGCGTCAATGGTCGCTGCAACCGCTGGCGCTTTCCCCAACGCCCCTTTGGGAAAAATTCGAGAAACCTTGCCGTTTTCGATTAAGACATCTCTTTCCTCTACCATACCCGAATGCGGGTTAACAACCTCACCCCCTTTAATCAACGTTATCATTCTTCGCGCCTCCAATCAAAAGATAGAGCACCGCCATTCGCACGGCAACGCCATTGGCCACCTGATCAAGAATGACGGAATAAGGCCCATCTGCAACGCCGTTGGAAATCTCAACGCCCCGGTTCAAAGGACCTGGATGCATCACAATCACGTCTTTTTTCGCACCCTTGAGCATATTTTCATTAAGGCAGAAAAAGGTGCTATACTCTCGAATACTCGGAAAAAGAAGCTTGCTTTGCCGCTCCAACTGAACCCGCAACAGTATGACCACATCGCAACCCTTTACGGCAAGTGCCGGATCATTTAAAACTGAGACACCCATGGCCTCTATCCCCGTAGGAATCAGGGTCGGCGGTCCGGAAACGGTCACATCGGCACCCATTTTAAGCAGACCAATGATATCGGATCTCGCCACCCGGCTATGGGCAATATCGCCTATAATCGCAATTTTCAGCCCTTTAATACCGCCTTTTTTCTCCCGGATGGTGTAAAGATCAAGAAGTGCCTGGGTCGGATGCTCATTGATGCCGTCACCCGCATTGACAACAGAGGCCCGCAACACGTTTGAAAAAACATAAGGCGCGCCACTTGAGGAGTGCCTGAGAACAATAACATCCGGATTCATCGCCTGAAGGTTTCTGGCGGTATCCAGAAGCGTTTCGCCTTTAACCATACTGCTTGTTGAAGCCGAAAGGCTGAAAGTATCCGCACTCAGCCTTTTAGCCGCAATTTCAAATGAAGACCTTGTCCGGGTACTGGGCTCGTAGAAAAAATTGACCACACTCTTACCCCTGAGGGTCGGTACTTTCTTGATATCCCTCAAAGAAATTGACTTCAGGGAATCAGCAGTATCCAAAATCAACCCGATGTCGGCAGCAGACAATGCCTCCATGCCAAGAAGGTCTTTATGCTCGAATCTCCTCACAGTTAACCCCCGAAAAAAACCCTCTTGCCCGAATCGGACAAGAGGGTTTCAATTGTTTCTCCCGCTTGGTTTCATAACCTGTCTTTTCGCTAAACGACCGCGCGTTGTTTTCAAGCAGTGAATGAGCAACTCTTTAATTATGAAAAATAAAATGCAGTAAAAGAATCCTTTTTACAATCAGTTCTTTGCGGCGGCCTCCCCTTCGTCATTTGACAGAAGTTGTACAACCGAAATGGAAGCACTATCCCCTTTTCGAAAACCCTTTTTGACGATTCTGAGATATCCACCCTCCCGGCTCGAAAAACGACCCTTCAATTCATCAAAAAGCCTGTGGGTGACTTCTTTATCCTGAATATAGCTGAGCGCCTGACGCCGTGCATGCAGATCGCCTCTTTTTGCAAGGGTTATCATCTTTTCAGCTATCGGCCTGATTGCTTTGGCTTTGGCGTCAGTGGTTTCGATCTGCTCATATTTGAAAAGCGACGTGACCATGTTTCTCAACATCGCCCTGCGGTGACTTGTATTCCGCCCTAACTGATTTCCAGCCTTCCTGTGCCTCATGGATTTTTCCCCTATTCCTGATCCTTATTGTCACCTTTTTCTTCTTCCGTTACCTCGCCCTGCTGCTCAGTAGATTTTTCATCTTCCGTCTCTACTGCCGACGCAGCGGTTTCCTCTGCTTCCGTGGAAGTCTCTTCCTCCTCGGGCGAATCCATTTTTTCCGCTTCTTCATCCGATTCCTGGGAAGGTGGAAAAAAATCAAGCTTCATTCCCAGGTTAAGCCCCATATCCAACAGAATGGCCTTTATTTCGTTCAACGATTTCCGTCCAAAATTCTTAGTCTTGAGCATTTCAGCGTCTGTCTTTTGAACCAGTTCGCCAATCAGGTTGATTTTGGCATTTTGCAAACAATTGGCAGACCGAACAGACAATTCAAGATCGGAAACGGGACGGAAAAGATTTTCGTTGACATCCTCTTCCTGGTTAACTTCCTCTTCCTCTACGGGCTCTATTTCTTCTTCGAAATTTATAAACGGGTTCATCTGTTCCTTGAGAATCTTGGCTGCAAAAGCCACCGCATCTTCAGGAAAAACGCTTCCGTCAGTCCAGACCTCCAATGTGAGCTTGTCATAATCCGTGACTTGCCCCACTCTCGAATTGGTAACCACATAATTTACTTTCTTAACACATGAAAACGCCGCATCCATGGCAATAACACCGATGGGTGTATTTTCGTCCTTCAGCCTTTCAGCAGGAACATACCCTTTCCCCATCTTGACCACCATTTCCATGTCCAACTTGCCTTCTTTGTTCAAGGTGGCGATGTGCTGATCGGGTTCAAGAGCCTCAATAAGACCGTCCGTCTCAATATCTCCGGCAGTGACAACCCCTTCACCTTCACGGTTGATACGAACAACGGCCTCCTCAACATTGAGGGCCTTAAGTTTAAGCTCCTTCAGATTGAGAATAACATCGGTAACATCCTCCGATATACCCGGCATACTGGAAAACTCGTGAACGACGTTATCAAACTTAACAGAAACGATCGCAGCCCCCTGCAGGGATGACAGCAGAATTCGCCTCAACGCATTGCCGATCGTAATCCCAAAACCCCTCTCAAGCGGCTCACATACAAATTCCCCATAGGTACTTGTATTGGTTTCTTGATCGATTTCAACCCGTTTCGGCTTTATCAATTCCCGCCAATTTCTGCTTTTTAGATCTGCCAAAAAAAGCCTCCCCCATTTGATTAATTCAAGATTTGAAATGCTCCCTCAGTAGCGCTTCAGACTGATGACCCGACTTAGAGTACAATTCCACTATAAGCTGTTCCTGAATCGGCATCGTGAGATCTTCTCGGTTTGGAAGCTCTTTCATTGTCCCCTTAAAAGCTTCCTTTTCTACTTCCATCCACCCCGGAACACCTCGCCTGACCACAGTCTCCATCGCCTCAATAACCTGGGAAACTTCTCGGCTTTTTTCTTTTGTCTCAACCACATCACCCACTTTAACCTGGTACGAAGGAATATTGACTTTTCTCTGGTTTACCAGAAAGTGGTTATGTCTGATCAACTGCCGGGCCTGTGTCCTTGACGCTGAAAACCCCATCTTGTACACAACGTTGTCTAATCTACTTTCAAGCAATAAAAGCAAATTTATCCCGGTAATCCCCTTTTGTTTTTCTGCCTTGTAATAGTATCCCTTGAACTGTTTCTCCAAAATACCATAAATTCTCTTTACTTTCTGTTTTTCTCTGAGCTGCCGGCTATAGTCAGAGAGCTTTCCCCCTCTTCTCTGGCCATGTTGTCCAGGCGCGTAAGCCCGTCTCTCAAATGCGCATTTATCGCCGTAGCAACGGTCGCCCTTGAGAAAAAGTTTCAAATTTTCACGTCGGCACAACCTGCATGATGAATCTGTATATCTGGCCAAGCTAGCCCCTCCTATCTTCCATACTTACGTCCGATGACTGTATTCCTGAACATGGGTACTTTAGTTTATAAAAATAAAAAGATGGCACCTTAAACCCTTCGCCTTTTCGGAGGCCGACAACCGTTATGGGGTATGGGCGTGACATCGCGGATCATTGTGACCGTAAAGCCTTCTACCTGCAAAGAACGAAGCGCGGATTCACGACCCACTCCAGGCCCCTTCACACGAACTTCAGCCACCCGCATACCCTGGTCCATGGCTTTTCTGAGTGCATCCCGCCCTGCAATTTGCGCTGCAAAAGGGGTGCTCTTTCTAGAGCCTTTTATACCGCCCCGCCCGGCACTTGACTGAGCAACAACATTACCGCTCGTATCCGTGATGGTGACAATGGTATTATTGAAAGTGGACTGGATATGAACAATCCCCGTCGGGACATTTTTCTTCTCCCGCTTGGACCGACCTTTCTTTTTTTCGGTTCTTGCCATTCTATTTCCTCAATTGTCTATTTCTTCCGTTTCCCCGCCACTCCCCTTCTGGGGCCCTTTCTCGTCCTGGCATTGGTGCTGGTTCTCTGACCCCGGACCGGTAACCCGCGTCTGTGCCTTAAACCCCGATAGAGACCCAAGTCCATAAGTCTCTTGATGTTCATGGACACTTCTCGCCTGAGATCACCCTCAACCATATGTTTTTCGTCGATGATCTTTCGAATACGGGTGATCTGTTCAGAGGTCAACTCATCCGACTTTATATTCCAATCAATACCTGCTTCGGAAAGCATTTTCTGGGAAGAAGTCCTCCCGATGCCATATATATACGTCAGAGCGATCTCTATCCTCTTTCCTCTTGGTAAATCGACGCCTGCGATTCTTGCCAATCTTTAGCTCCTCTTCCACACCTTTTGGTCCATCAACAGTCCCCAGCCACGAAAAACTATCCCTGCCTCTGCTTATGACGAGGGTTCTCACAGATCACCCGAGTGATGCCGCGCCTCCGAATGATCTTACACTTCTTGCACATCTTTTTAACCGATGGTCTCACTTTCATAACCGCACCTATTCCTTGAAATTCGATCTCCGCCAACTACCAAAACAAACCTATTTCGTTTTACTGAAGCCCTTCTTCATAAAGCCGTCATAATGACGTGTCAGCATATGGGACTCAATCTGGTTCGTGGTGTCCATAGCAACACCCACCACAATCAGAAGAGCAGTTCCACCAAAATAGAAGGGGACATGCAAATTGTAAATCAGGATATTGGGCAATATACAAATGGCCGAAACATAAATGGCACCCGAAAAAGTCAGCCTTGTCATAACACGATCGATATACTCAGCTGTATTTTTCCCTGGCCTGATGCCTGGAATAAATCCGCCGGAACGTTTCATATTATCGGCTACATCCACCGGGTTAAAGTGAACGGCCGTATAAAAATAACAGAAAAAGAAGATAAACGTCACATAAATCAAGGTGTAAACAATATGCCCAGGTGCCAGCGCATTGACGAATGATTGGAGCCACGGATACTCCTCAACGCTCAGAAAATTGGCAATCGTCGCGGGAAACATGATGATGGACGATGCAAAAATCGGGGGAATAACACCTGCTGTATTCACCTTCAGGGGAAGGTGTGTTGTTTGCCCCCCATACATCTTTCGGCCCACCACCCGCTTGGCATATTGCACGGGAATCCTTCTCTGCCCTCTCTCCACAAAAACGATGACCCCTACCACAGCAACCATGAGGACCACAAGAAGGGCCATAAAAAAAGGCGTTATCTCGCCGGTGCCCATGAGTCTGAAACTGTTCATGACTGCAACCGGGAACCTGGCAATGATGCCGGCGTAAATAATAAGAGAGATACCGTTGCCAATGCCCCTTTCGGTAATCTGTTCGCCCAGCCACATGAGAAAACAGGTTCCGGCAGTCAGCGTTATGACGGTCAAAATACGAAATCCCCAACCACCTACGGGCACGACCATCACACCCCCAGGGCTGGACATGTTCTCAAGACCCACAGCAATACCGAAACCCTGAATACAGCTTAGGACCACAGTTCCGTAGCGTGTATATTGCGTAATCTTTTTTTGTCCCTGTTCCCCTTCCTTTTTAAGCTTTTCAAGATAGGGGACAACAACGGTCATCAATTCCAGAATAATAGATGCACTGATGTACGGCATGATCCCCAGAGCCATAACCGACATTCGACTCAAAGCGCCGCCTGAAAACATGTCAACGAGTCCAAAAAGTGTCCCCTGCTTGGAACTAAAAAAAGCAGACAATGCCGCCCCATCAATCCCAGGCGTTGGAATATGACACCCAAGGCGGTAAACCGCCAACATCAACAGGGTGAACAGAATCTTTTTTTTCAATTCCGGAATCTTGGGAATATTCTGCAGGCCACCAATCATTCACTTATCTCGCATCATGGTTTTGCAAGGGAACCACCGAACTAAAGGTAAGGCAAAAAGATTTAGAGAATTTCCACCTTGCCACCAGCACCCTCTATTTTCTCTCTTGCCGAATGGCTTATCTTGTGTATTCGAACCACCAGAGGATGAGAAATTTCGCCGCTGCCGAGCAACTTAACACCATCCAGCATCTTCCATACCAGGCCCGCTTCTTTCAAGGCATCCGGATCCAAATGGGTATTGGGCTCAAAATAACTCAAATCACCCACGTTAACAACGCTGTATTCTTTCCGAAAAGGATTCTTGAACCCACGCTTTGGCAGACGCCGGTGTATGGGCATCTGGCCCCCTTCAAAACCCGGACGAACACCCCCGCCGGAACGGGAATTCTGCCCCTTATGCCCGCGACAGCTGGTTTTCCCATGTCCTGATCCGGGGCCCCTGCCAACTCTCTTTCGTCCACGTCTCGACCCAGCAGCGGGTGAAAGCTCATTAATCTTCATTGCCTTTTCCCATCTTTCTCAACCAATTTTTACCAGAAATGAAACTTTTCTTATCATACCCCTGATCGCCGGTGTATTTTTCAGCTCAGCGGTTTTCCTCAACTTGGTCAGGCCGAGCCCTATCAACGTGTCTCGAATTTTCTTGCTCCTACCAATGCCGCTTTTTACAAGGGTAACTTTAATTGTCTCTTCCATGATTTCAGGCTCTCTTACAAAAGCATTGGAAACAAATTCAATTGCGAAACTATTTCCATTATTGAACGTTATTGAACCGTTGACACCTCAGCCCCGCCCACGTTTTCCAGTACCTTCCCTCTTCGGGCCATGATTTCGACCGGATCACGCAATGACCTTAATCCTTTGATGGTGGCTTTTACGATATTGTGCGCATTATGGGAACCGAGGCACTTCGTCAGAATATTCTGCACCCCTGCCGCCTCCAACACGGCACGGACACCCCCACCGGCGATTAGACCCGTACCCGGACCTGCAGGTTTTAATAGAACACGCCCCGCACCCCATTTCCCGATAATCTCATAGGGAATAGAGGACTCATACAAACTGACCGTGGTCATATCCTTCCTGGCCCTTTCAACACCTTTCCTGATCGCATCGGGTACCTGATTCGCTTTGCCAAGTCCACAACCAACCGCTCCATTACCATCACCCACAACGACGATGGCGCTAAAGCTGAACCGTCGGCCACCTTTTACAACCTTTGCCACTCGATTAATGTGAACCACTTTTTCAATTAGCTGAACTTCATCATCTCGTTCAAACAATGGAAATCTCCCCTACCCTTCGTCAGAAACTGCATTTTTGGCTCACAAATCCATTATTCAAAATCGGATGACGAGCCCCAAAACTCCAATTCCCTTCCCTCAGTCACAGAAACCACAAATCCGGCCGCATCAAAATTGAAGTCCGCTTTCCCTCGCCGCATTTGACAGGGATTCTAAACGTCCGTGGTATAAAAAACCATTTCGATCAAAAGCAATTTTAGTTATCCCTTTTGCAAGGATTGCAGCCCCAATGGCTTTCCCGACAATGGCGGCGCCTTTCTTGTTGCCCCCATTCTTGCCGATCTCAGAAGCCAGATCTTTTGACAGAGAAGAGGCCGCAGTCAGGGTCTGACCTGTCGTATCATCAATCAGCTGGGCATAAATATGCTTCCCACTCCTGAAAACACACAGTCGAGGCTTCTCTGAGCTTCCCTTTACGCGCTTTCTGACGCGCATTTTACGTTTTAGTCTTCTCTTCCCACTACTCACAGCACCCATTTCGGCAATCCCTTCACTCTGTTCGTGCAATATTATTACGTGGCAGCTCCAGCTTTTCCTGCTTTTCTCCGAATCATTTCATCCGCATATTTAATCCCTTTGCCTTTGTAAGGCTCCGGTTTACGCAAATTTCGAATTTTTTCGGCTGTCCTGCCCAGTAATTCTTTATCAATTCCCATCAGTAAAACTTTGTTTTTATCTACGTTTGCATCGATGCCGTCGGGAAGTTCGAAATGAACAGGATTCGAATATCCCAGATTGAATATGACCGTCCTACCTTTCAGTTCCGCCCGGTATCCGACACCCACAATTTCCAGTGCCTTCTCAAACCCTTTGGTCACGCCCGTGACCATGTTCAAAACAAGCGCTCCGAAAAGCCCGTGAAGCGCCCGCGTTTCCCTGTGGTTATCGCTCACGGTCAACAACAGGTTTTCATCATTAATTTCAACCTTAATCTTATTGTGTATGCGACGTTGAAGGACACCTTTCGGCCCTTTTACGGTCATCATATCCCCATTTATCCTGACCTCAACATCCTTTGTTATCGGGATGGGCCGCTTGCCTATGCGTGACATCAAAAACCTCCGGACTTTTGCATTAAATGATATCTTGGGAATCTACCAAACAGCGCAGAGAATTTCACCACCCACTTTTTGTTTCCGCGCCTCGCGATCCGTCATGATCCCTTTAGAGGTCGAAACAATATTCACGCCGTACCCGTTTAGTACTTCGGGTATTTCATTATAACCCGCATAAACACGGCAGCTTGGCTTGCTGATCCGCTTGAGCCCTTCAATGACGGGAACGCCGTTCTTATCAAATTTCAGAAATACCCTGATGTATCGATGCCGACCATCAGAAATAATTCTAAGATTCTTGATATAACCCTCTGACTTAAGCACATTGGCCAAATTTATTTTTAATGTGGAACTCGGAATGTTAACCATTTCATGTGCTGCCTGCATCGCGTTTCGAATACGCGTCAACATATCAGCAACCGGATCCGTCATACCCATTATTCACTCTGCCCCCCTGATTACTGTAAACCCGGACCACTTCTTACCGGGTTGAAAAACTCCAAAATTTACCAGCTCGATTTAACCACCCCGGGAAGTTCTCCTCTTGAGGCCATGCTCCTAAAGCAGATTCGGCAAATCCCGAATGTCCTTAAAAAGGCCCTCCGCCGTCCACATATTGGACAACGATTGTACTGACGACTCGAAAACTTTGGTTTTCTTTGGGCTTTTACAACAAGCGACTTCCTAGCCAAAATAACCCCCTCATTTAATAAAACAGTATTAGTTCCGGAAAGGCATCCCCAATCGCCTCAGCATAAAGCGACCTTCTTCATCGGTTTCAGCCGTGGTGACGAAAGTAATGTTCAGGCCTTTTATTTTATCAACCTTGTCATAGTCGATCTCAGGAAATACGATAAATTCTTTTACACCGATACTACAATTCCCTCTGCCATCAAAAACCTTCGGTTTAATACCCCGAAAATCGCGAACACGCGCAAGTGATGCATTGAAAAGCTTATCCACGAATTCGTACATACGCTTCCGCCTGAGCGTTACCATACAAC